>JAULUX010000029.1:0-5081 GCA_032111385.1 Bacteroidia bacterium | reverse complement strand
ACTCGTGCTGCAAACGGAAATGTCGTCAACCAAAGGCTATCGGTCGGTATCGACACTCCCTCCTGCCGGAAGCTGCGGTATAACGGCCACGCTACTACGCCCTTCGGGCAAGGTGCGCATCGGGGATGAATTTTACAGTGCCAGCAGTGAGAGTGGATTTCTGGAGAGCGGAACGGAAATCGAAGTGGTTTCAGTCATTGGCGGGACGTTGGTCGTTCGGCCTGTTCAAGGAAACTGAACTGGATTCAATTCTCGATCTTTTAAACACAAGGACGCGTGGAAGGCGCCGGGAACGCGGGGTCTTTACCTGAAATGCGATTCGATGGCTGAACCCAAGCCTTTTAATTATCTTATCGTCTACTGAAGTATTTCTCGTTTTTTCACAAGTGATAGCCCGAGGAAGGTGATGAGTCCGTTCACGAGCAATAGTTCATAACCGAACTTGAAGCCATTGAACAGGATGGGCGCCTGTTCAGCGAGGATCCAAGTGAAAACCGGAGCAAGTAAGCAAACGATCGGCACAAGTTGTTCACGTAGTCTGGCCTTCATCAAAACACCGAAAGCGAATAAGCCCAATAGCGGACCGTAGGTGTAGCCTGCCATTTTGAGGATAAGGTCGACTATGGAACGGTTATCGATCCAATGAAAGACCATCACGCAAAGGAGGAACAAAGCTGCAAAGGCCAGATGCACCTGCCTTCGGATGGTGGTTTGTCGATTATCGTCGATTGAAGGATTGCGACGAATACCCAATACATCGAGACAAAAGGAAGCGGTCAACGCAGTAATGGCTCCATCCGCGCTTGGGAAGAGTGCCGAAATCAAAGCGATGACAAAAACCAGGCCCATCACCGGAGGAAAATGCTGCATGGCGAGTGTCGGGAACAAATCGTCGCCCTTCAACCCCAGCTGCTCCTGCTCACTGAAGAGATACAAGACCCCTCCGAGGAAGAGAAACAGAAAATTGACGAATATGAGGATCACACTCAAGGTGACGACATTCTTCTGGCTGTCACGCAATGTCCTTACTGAGATGTTCTTCTGCATCATCTCCTGGTCTAAGCCGGTCATGGTGAGGGCGATGAATGCACCTCCGAGCAATTGCTTGAGCCAATGACCCGGACTATTGAAATCGCTGACGATCGCCTGAGAGTACCCCATATCCGACATTTGTTGCCATGCCTGAAGAAAGCTCAGGTCAAGTGAATTCAGTACATATACCACGCAGGCGATCAGTCCTCCGAGCATGAACGAGGTTTGCAGGGTATCGGTCCAGACGATGGTCTTCACCCCTCCCTTGTATGTATAAGCCAGGATGAGCAAGAGGATCAACAAAGCGGTGACAAAAAAGGGCACGCCAAGAGCATTCATCACCAGGTCCTGCAACACACGAATAACAAGATACAGCCTGGCCGTAGCTCCAACGGTGCGTGATACAATGAACAAGGTGGCTCCGGTTTTATACGAGCCCATCCCAAATCGTTCCTGAAGGTAGTGGTAAATCGATGTGAGCTGCATCCGGTAGTAAATCGGAAGCAGCACGTACGCCACACCCAGATACCCGATGAAATAACCGAATACCACCATCAAATAAGAAAAACCGGACGAAGCCACCGTACCCGGTACTGAAACGAAGGTGACTCCGCTCAACGAGGTACCAATCATACCGAAAGCGACTATCGCCCATGGAGAAGACTTGTTGCCGACAAAATAGGCCTGGTTGCCCGCACCCCGGGCGGTATACCAGGAGATCCAAAGCAAGACCAGGAAGTAAACAACGATCAGGAAAACAAACAGGATGGGTGACATAGCGGTGAATTCAATGCCAAAGTAATCGAGTAGCGGATGTTGACACTCAAACAATAACCGTTTTTTTGAACAGGGGGGATTCGTAATTTTGTCAAAACAACCTCCCCCACTTGGCCCTGCACTCCCGGATACTTGAAGAAGCGGTCGACGCGTTCGCCCAATTGCCCGGCATCGGCCAAAAAAGCGCATTACGGATGGTGTTGCACCTCCTGCGCACCTCGCCTGAAAAAGTGGAGCGTTTCGGCGATATACTGACCCGACTGCGGAAGGAACTTCGATACTGCAAGAATTGCCACAACATTTCCGGATCAGAGATCTGCAGCATCTGCAGCGACCCGCGCAGGGATTCGACGCTGGTCTGTGTGGTCGAAGACATCCGTGACGTGATCGCGATAGAAAATACGTCGTCATACAAAGGGCATTACCATGTGCTTGGCGGACTCATCAGTCCGATGGACGGTATCGGCCCCTCGCAGATCAACATCGAAAGCCTGTGTGAAAAAACAGGACGTGGAGAGGTGCAGGAGGTCATTGCAGCTCTCAGCACGACGATGGAAGGCGACACGACACTTTTCTACCTCTACAAGAAACTCAAGCCCTATGACATCCGCATCAGCACCCTCGCTCGAGGTGTGGCCATCGGTGGTGCATTGGAATACGCAGATGAAGTCACCTTGGGCCGGTCGATCATCAACCGGATTCCCTATGAGAATCACCTCGTGAAATGAGCCTCCCCGCATGAAGCTCAGCATCGTCATTGTCAACTACAACGTACGCTTTTTCCTGCAGCAGTGCCTGCAAAGCGTGCGGGAAGCAGTCAAAGGCATGGATGCCGAAGTGTTCGTGGTGGACAACGCCTCGTCCGACGGAAGCGTAGAGATGGTCAGGCGTTTGTTTCCGGAGGTCATCCTTATCGACAACAAAGACAACAGGGGTTTTTCCAAAGCTAACAACCAGGCTATCCGAAATTCCAAGGGTGAATACGTCCTGTTGCTGAATCCTGACACCCTGGTCGAGGCGGATACTTTCCACAAGACCTGCGGCTTCATGGACTCGCATCCCGATGCAGGTGGCCTTGGGGTTCACATGATCGATGGCCGGGGGAATTTCCTTCCGGAATCCAAGCGAGGACTGCCTACGCCTGCAGTGGCCTTTTACAAGATCAGCGGATTATCTGCCCTTTTCCCCAAATCGAGGACCTTCGGAAGATACCATCTCGGATAC
The DNA here is from genome assembly GCA_032111385.1 of Bacteroidia bacterium. GTDB lineage: Bacteria > Bacteroidota > Bacteroidia > AKYH767-A > OLB10 > JAJTFW01. Next base: position 2,048 of record JAULUX010000029.1, on the reverse strand, counting down.
CTGGACAAGGAAAAAACACACCAAGTGGATGTGCTGAGCGGGGCCTTCATGTTGCTTAGAAAAAGTGCGCTCGACAAGACCGGCCTACTCGACGAAGACTACTTCATGTACGGCGAAGATATCGACCTCAGTTACCGCGTAATAAAAGCCGGCTACAAGAACTATTATTTCCCCGAGACCCGTATCATTCACTACAAAGGCGAGAGCACCAAGAAGAGCAGTGTCAACTACGTCTTCGTGTTTTACAATGCCATGGTCATCTTCGCCCGAAAGCATTTTGCGCCGGGAGGAGCCGCTGTATTCGCCTTCATGATCCAGATCGCCATCTGGCTTCGTGCTGGTTTGGCCATACTTCATCGCCTGTTCGATAAGACCTGGTTGCCGTTGGTCGATGCAGGAGTCATCTACGCGGGCATGGTCGCCATCAAGGACTACTGGTCGATCAACCAGCAGGTAGCCCAGTATCCTCCATTCTTCATGAATGTTGTTGTGCCGATATACATCGCCGTTTGGATCATCGCCTCCTGGTTCAGCGGAGGGTATGACCGACCCGTTCGCATTTCACGCATGATCCGGGGACTACTGACCGGCACCGTGGTCATTCTTGTAGGCTATGCCTTGTTGCCCGAAACCCTGCGGTTCTCCAGGGCGTTGATCCTTTTCGGAACAGCCTGGGCGAGCTTATCGGTATCGGGTATCCGCATATCGCTTCACTTGCTCAGCAAAGGCAAATACCGGTTTGCCGACAGTATGCAGAAACGGATGCTGATCGTGGGCGATGCGGAGGAGAGTCGACGGATCCTGTCATTGCTCATGCTCAGCGGCATCAAGAGCAATTTCATCGGCTTCGTTGCAGACACCAATAGCACCGAGGGCAAAGACGAAGCCTTGTCGAGCCACTACCTGGGCGCACCTGAATCGCTCGCTGACATGATCAGCATGTACGAGGTGAACGAAGTCATCTTCTGCGGCAAGAACCATCCTTCGAACGCCATCATCCACTACATGGAACAGATCGGCCGAGCCGATGTGGAATTCAAGATCGCACCGCCAGAAAGTCTGTTCATTATCGGAAGCAACAGCATTCACGAAAAAGGCGACTTGTATTTTGTCGACGTTCCTTCCATCAACAATCCGGTCAACCGACGCAACAAACGGATTTTCGATTTAACCATGAGCCTGGTCTTTCTGATCACCTCCCCCCTGCTCTGCTGGTTCGTCGAAAACAAGATTGGATTTTTCCGAAACATCTTCTCGGTACTTTCCGGAAAAAAGAGCTGGGTGGGCCGAGACCCCGGTAAAGACAAGCCATTCCATGGCCTGAAGGAAGGGGTGCTTTCTCCTTCCGTAATGGGTGGAGATCACGCCGACGATCCGGCGGTACGCGAGCGGTTGAATATCCTGTATGCAAAGGATTTCAAGGTGTGGAATGATTGGAGGTTGGTTGTATCCAACATAGTTTCATTAGGTTAGTAATTCAGCTGAAGAAATTAAAAATACTCAATCATTAATGCACGTGACATAAAATTTGTCGTGCTTTCCTCTTGGGTTTATGATCAGATAATTGTGATAGTTATCTGCAAAAGAACTGATGGACTTAGGATGCCCATCAATAACCTATTGGTCCGTCTCCAGCACAATGAACAGAAAAACCGTTAGACTTGGGCCATAGTCCCGGTAGCTGCTTGGCTTAGTGCTGGCTAACATGCGCCAACATACATCCTGCAAAGTGTATTGAATAAAAAAATCACCTAACGCGGCGGTTACCATCGTCGCAAAACCGGCCATCTTCTCCAAAAGATATGGCAGGCACGCTAATTAAGTCAGTACCACTTGCAGCTAAGGTGTTGGCGGGGCAACCACCAATCACATGGTAAAACTTCAAATCCTCTAAAGCAATCTACCAATCCACCTACAAGCCAATAAACATCACTTCGCACTCTTATCCCTCAACCGCAAAGCGGTCAGCACCTGCTTGGTTTCGAGTGGAAAATCTCCACCCATCATCCAGTCGTAGTAGCTGGGTTCGCGCTGAAAGATCTCGCGAA
>JAULUX010000028.1:0-4317 GCA_032111385.1 Bacteroidia bacterium | reverse complement strand
ATTAGATGGAATCAACTACCCATACCAAGGAGAAACTCTCCACTGTGAAATTCGCTACCCCCGATCCCAACGATTTCGATTGGGACACCGCAGGTAAGGCGATGGACAATTACAAAAGTGAAGACCGTGCACGCCTCGAAGCGTTGTACGATCAGAAGCTGAACCAGGTGCTCGAACGCGAGATCGTGATGGGCACTGTCATCAGCCTGACCAGCAAGGAAGCCGTGATCAACATCGGCTACAAAAGCGATGGTCTGGTTCCTCTTGCGGAATTCCGCCACATGCCCGACCTGAAAGTCGGTGACGAGGTGGAAGTCTACGTGGAAACCGCTGAGGACAAGAATGGCCAGCTGTTGCTTTCGCACAAGAAGGCACGCGCCATGAAGTCCTGGGACCGTGTGAATGCCGCCCTCGAAAAAGACGAGGTGGTCACCGGTTTCGTGAAGTGCCGTACCAAGGGTGGACTCATTGTCGACGTTTTCGGAATCGAGGCTTTCCTGCCCGGTTCACAGATCGATGTCAAGCCGATCCGCGATTACGACATCTATGTCGGAAAAACCATGGAATTCAAGGTGGTCAAGATCAACCAGGAATTCAAAAACGTGGTGGTATCCCACAAGATCCTCATCGAGAACGAACTCGAGAAGCAAAAGCTCGAGATCATGTCCAAACTCGAAAAAGGACAGGTCCTTCAGGGTACTGTCAAGAACATCACCTCCTATGGGGTCTTCATGGATCTCGGCGGTGTCGATGGCCTTCTCCACATCACCGATATCAGCTGGGGACGTATCAGTCACCCCGAAGAGGTGCTCAAGCTCGACCAGCAGGTCAATGTGGTTATCCTCGATTTCGACGAAGAGAAGAAGCGTATCGCCCTTGGTTTGAAGCAGCTTACGCCTCAGCCCTGGGAGTCGCTCGACCAGAACCTGAATGCCGGCGACAAGATCAAAGGAAAGGTGGTCGTGTTGACCGATTACGGTGCATTCGTCGAGATTATCCCCGGTGTGGAAGGTCTGATCCACGTTTCAGAAATGAGCTGGTCGCAACACCTGCGTAGCCCTCAGGACTTCCTGAAGGTCGGAGATGAAGTCGAGACTGTGATTCTGAGCATCGATCGCAACGAGCACAAAATGTCGCTCGGCCTCAAGCAACTTACACCTGATCCCTGGGGAGCCATCCTCACCAAGTATCCGGTCGGCAGCAAGCACAAAGCCAAGGTCCGCAACTTCACCAACTTCGGTGTGTTTGTAGAGCTCGAAGAAGGTGTTGATGGACTGATTCACATCAGCGACTTGAGCTGGAACAAGAAAGTGAAGCATCCTGCCGAGTTCACCAAGATCGGCGAAGAGCTGGAAGTGGTGGTACTTGAGGTGGATGTTGAAAACCGCCGCTTGAGCCTCGGACACAAGCAGCTCGAAGACAATCCCTGGGAGACCTACGAATCCATTTTCTCCATCAATTCCATCCATCCCGGTGTAGTGGGCAAGGTGACGGACAAAGGCGCGAACATCACCTTCACCACCTACGGTGTGGAAGCTTTCGCACCCTACCGTCAGCTGCAAAAGGAGGACGGAAGCGTAGCCAAGGAGCACGATACCCTCGACTTCAAAGTCATCGAATTCAGCAAGGAAAACCGTCGTATCGTCGTTTCCCATACCCGCCTCTTCAACGATAAGGTGCAGGAAGGAAAGAAAGCAGAGTCTGTAGAGCGTGAAGTTGAGGCCAACACTACGGCCAAGGCAGTGAAGAAGATCAAAGAGAACCAGGAGAAATCCACTCTCGGCGACATCTCGGCTCTTGCAGCTTTGAAGAGCTCAATGGAGGAAAATTCCAAGAAGGACGGCGAATAAGCGATATTCTCAATTCATTCCCAAGCCGCTCCTCCGGGAGCGGCTTTTTTTATATCGGGCAAGCCGTCTGAAAATGCTATTTTTGCATCATGGCCAGTTCCAGAAAGCTCATTTTTAACAAAGAGTTGCTGGCCATTACCATTGATCGGTTGTGCTTCCAGCTGATTGAAACCCACAACGAATTCTCCGAAACCGTCCTGGTCGGATTGCAACCGCGGGGAACATTCCTTGCCCGAAAAGTTGTTGACCGGCTTAAGCAATTGCAGCCTGCCGGTGAGATCGGTTTCGGTGAACTTGATGTCAGTTTTTTTCGCGACGATTTTCGTCGCAGGGAGCTCATCGTGCCCAGTTCTACGCGAATGGATTTCATTGTAGAAGGGAAGAATGTAGTCATGATCGACGATGTGCTTTACACAGGCCGTACCATCCGAGCCGGGTTTGATGCCCTGCTGGCATTCGGCCGACCCGCCAAGGTGGAGCTTCTGGTCCTGATCGATCGCAAATTCAGCCGGCAGTTCCCCATTGAGCCCAATTACATCGGGAAATCCATTGATACGATTGCATCCGAAAAAGTGATTGTCCGCCTCGATGACACCGACGGGGAAGAAGGCGTATGGCTGATTTCAGAAGAGAAGACCCTATGAGCGAGCACTTGAGCGTCAGACACCTGCTGGGAATCAAGGACCTCCTGAAGGAGGACATCGACCTCATTTTCCGAACCGCCGATACATTCAAAGACGTCATTAACCGTCCCATCAAGAAAGTCCCTTCCCTGCGTGATGTGACCGTGGCCAACATCTTCTTCGAGAATTCCACGCGTACGCGACTTTCATTCGAATTGGCTGAACGCCGCCTTTCGGCCGATGTGGTGAATTTCGCTGCATCTTCTTCCTCTGTAAGCAAAGGGGAGTCGCTGGTGGATACCGTCAACAACATCCTCGCGATGAAGGTGGACATGGTTGTAATGCGACACCCACAGCCGGGTGCCGCGATGTTTCTCGCCAAACACATCGAAGCCAGCGTGATCAATGCGGGAGATGGCACTCACGAACATCCCACTCAGGCCTTGCTGGATGCATTTTCCATTCGCGAGAAGTTGGGCAGGGTGGAGGGAGTCAAGGTGGTGATCGTTGGGGATATCCTTCATTCTCGGGTTGCCTTATCCAACATCTTCTGCCTTCAAAAACTGGGAGCGGAGGTAATGGTTTGCGGACCACCCACCCTTATTCCCAGGCATATCGCCTCACTCGGAGTGAAGGTGGAACACGATCTGAAGAAGGCCCTGGCCTGGTGCGACGTAGCCAACATGCTCCGTATCCAACTCGAGCGTCAGGATATCCGATATTTTCCCTCGATCCGCGAATACACCATGATGTACGGATTGAACAAAGCCATACTTGACGGCATCGGCAAGCAACTGCTGGTGATGCATCCCGGTCCCATTAACCGCGGTGTGGAAATTACCAGTGATGTAGCGGACAGTGAGTCGAGCATCATTCTCGATCAGGTGGAGAATGGAGTAGCGGTCAGAATGGCGATACTTTTCCTGTTGGCTCAGACCGGAGGATTTGAACAATAGCCGGTTGACAACCCGGTTGTACACCTACTTGACAATCTTTGCGCAGGGGGCTACATTTGTTCGCAACCATTCAAAACCTGCCCATGCATTTTACAATCGACAAGAACGACAGGCACGTCGTCATCAAGCTTCACGAAGAGAAGCTGAACACCCTGATTGCGGCAGAACTGAAATCGGAGTTGTTGCTATTGAACACCCAGGGCTATAGCAACATCATCCTTGACCTTTCTGAATCCCTTTATTGCGATTCATCCGGACTGAGTGCCATCCTGGTCGGGAACAGACTTTGCAGGAATTCCAACGGTGCTTTCATTGTCACCGGATTGAACGAAATGGTGTTAAAGCTCATTCAGATTTCGCAGCTCGACCAGGTGCTCAATATCCTTCCCAATGTAAGCGAATCGGTGGATTTTGTCCTTAAGAACGAGATGGAACAGCATCTCAAGAACGATTGAGTATATTAGCGCATCCAATCGATACTGATTATGCGTCACTTCTTACTGTCCATGTTCGTGGTTGCCTTGAACGCTCTCAACGGCTATTCACAGTGTACCCCCAATACATCCATCACCCAGGCCGGTATCTATCCTGACAGTGCCACCGGTTTGGCTCCGGGTGTGGTCGGACAAGCCTATAACCAGGAGATGCAGTTGCGGGTTCCCCTTGACACACTCGTCGATTTGCTGGGAACAGGAACGCCAAGTTTGGTTCCCATCACTTCCATCACACTCACCGCCTTCAACAACCTGCCTGCGGGTTTGACCTACGCCTGCAATCCACCCACTTGTGTCTTTCCGGGAGGCAGCAATGGTTGTGTGCTGATCAGTGGAACCCCTTTGGTCGCTGGTACGTTCGTACCCCTGGCGGTCATCACAACGGCAGGAACAG
>JAULUX010000027.1:9105-21760 GCA_032111385.1 Bacteroidia bacterium | reverse complement strand
CCCCCCCTGCCATCTGCTGTTCCAATTCTACGTGGCCGACGGGAAGCTGAGTTGTCAGCTTTACCAAAGAAGCGCAGACCTTTTTCTGGGCGTTCCTTTCAACATCGCCAGTTATGCCCTGCTGACCCACATGGTCGCACAGGTGTGCGACCTGGAGCCGGGCGACTTTGTTCATACGTTCGGCGATGTCCATATCTACTCCAACCATTTGGAACAGGTGGAGCTTCAGCTCAGCCGTGAACCACGTCCGCTGCCCCGACTTGAGCTCAATCCGGAAGTGAAAGACCTTTTCGCCTTCACGTTCGACGACATCCGAGTCACAGGTTACGACCCTTACCCTGCCATCAAGGCGCCTGTCGCCGTCTGATCTCAAATCCTTTCATTCACACCATGAACAATTCAACAGTCACTAAACCATTCGAATGGGACAGTCCTACCTCACTCGAAGAGTTGTTGAATGCAGTTCTTGAGATCAAGGATTTCTCTGACCACCTCGCCCGTGCGCTGAAAGGTGTAAAAGATCCCATCCGATCCATTTCATACCGCGAGGATGGATGGACCCTAACCCAGCTGGTACATCATCTGGCGGATGCGCACCTGAACGCTTTCGTGCGCACCAAACACCTTGTGACCGCTGATGCGAAGGAAATTCAGCCGTTCAACCAGGATGCATGGTCGAACACGCCCGACGCGCATCTCCCTTTCGAATCGAGTGTCGTGATGCTATTGGGTATCCATCAACGTTGGTCGCTGCTCCTGCTGGAATGCCTGAAGAAACCGGCTGATTACCTGGCCAGGACACTGTGGCATCCGGAGTACAAACGAAATATCAGCCTGAGTGACTTCATCCGATTGTACGCCTGGCACGGACGTCATCACCTCGCCCAAATCGAAAAAATAACCGGGTCCGAAGGAGAGGATTGATCTTTGTCTTCGCTTAAACCCCAAGCCCTGTCGGACGTCCAAACACGATACCGGCACATCCGGCCTATTCCTTCATCCCCGTTCCCTTCATGACCAAATCATCGCTCCCTCTCCTTCTTCTGTCCGCGCTTTACTGCCTATACGTCACAACCACGTCAGCACAGCAATTGCCATACGAATATTCCATCACGCCGGACGGAAGAATGCTGTTGCTGGGAAAGAAGGCGCACACCGGTTTCTACGATCAAAGCCTTGTCCGAAGGATCGACATCCAGTTCGCTTCTACAAGTTTCTGGACACAGCTAACCAACAACTACACCACCAAGACCTATCTGCCCGGAACCGTTACGATCGACGGACAGGTATTTGACAGCGCGGGTGTACGATTTCGCGGAAACACATCCTACCAAACAGGCACATCGCAGAAAAAATCATTCAAGATTGAACTCGACAACTGGAGAGCCGGAGCCGATTTCGACGGCTACAGCACGCTGAAGCTGAATAACGCTGCCCAGGACCCCTCCATGATGCGAGAGGTCTTTTACACGAACGCCATCCGCAGACACGTACCAACGGCAAAATCGAGCTTTGTGAAGCTGTACCTCAACGGGGCGAACTGGGGTCTTTATTCCAACATCCAGCAAATGAACAAGGACTTTCTGGAAGAATGGTACTTCAACAATGACGGCATATGGTGGCGAGCAGACAGACCACCCGGCTCCACCGGCCCCGGTGGAGGATGGGGAGATGGAACCGCCGGATTGAATTTCCTTTCGACAGATACGAACTCATACAAACCCTATTACACGCTTAAGGAATCGAACGGCATTCTCAATCCCTGGAGCTATCTGGAGCGCCTATGCGAAAAACTGAACACCACACCGTCCGCCGTGCTTGTTGACACGCTTGAGAAGTACATGGATCTGGACCGTACCCTTTGGTTCCTCGCTTCCGAACTCGCCTGGACCGATGACGACAGCTATGTGTTCAAGGGCAAAATGGATTACTATGTGTATTACGACGAGGTAACCGAGCTGATGGTTCCGCATGAATACGACGGCAACAGTTCGCTGGAGATGAATCCGGCCACGACCTGGGGAGTTTTCTACAATGCCACCAACGTCAATTATCCTTTACTGAATAAGCTGCTTAACGTTCCTGCTTTGAGGCAACGATATCTCGCCCACATGCGTACCATCATTGCAGAGGAATTCGATACGGCATTCACCAATGCCACATTCAACGCTTACCGTGCATTGGTCGATACGGTTGTTCAGAACGATCCGAAGAAAATGTACTCCTACACGCAATACAACGGCGAGATCCAGCTCCTTCGCAACTTCGTGACAACGCGAAAGAACTTCCTGAATTCCAATGCGGAGATGCAGCAGGTGGCTCCGGACATCACCGATGCACCCTACTTCACTTCCGGTGTGATGTACCAGCAACCTGCTGACATGCAACCCGTCACCGTGCGGTCCCGTGTGACCTCCACCAATGGCATCGACAATGTACAACTGTACTATTCGGACAACGTGGTCGGACGTTTCACCAAGACACCCATGTTCGACGACGGATTGCACGACGACAGTCTGGCCGCAGACGGAATCTACGGAGCAGGCATTCCCGGATTCGCTGCAGGCACCTTCGTCCGTTACTATGTCGAAGCCGCTGCCGGGAACACTTCCAAAAGTGTCCGCTACCTGCCGGCAGGTGCCGAGCACGATGTCTTCATTTACACTGTCGTGCCCCAGGCTTCAGCAGATACAACTGTTGTGATCAACGAGATCATGGCCAACAACATCAGTTCGCAAACCGACAACTTCGGCGAGATCGAGGATTGGATCGAATTGTACAACAAATCAACTGCTCCTGCTGATCTCAGCGGCTATTTCCTGACTGACAATCCTCTAAACCTCAGCAAATGGGAATTCCCGTCAGGTACATTGCTTCAACCCAATGACTATCTGATCGTATGGGCGGACGAAGACAGCAGCCAGGGACCCTACCATGCCAATTTCAAGCTGTCTTCGCTGGGGGAGGTCCTTTTCCTGTTGGACCCTGCCCTGAACATCGTGGACTCGCTCACCTGGGGACCTCAGGCAGCAGACATCGGTCTGGCCAGGGTTCCGAACGGTACCGGACCTTTCATCAACCAAACGGCCACATTCTCGACCAACAACAACATCAACACCGCTCTTCCAGAGCCCGCTATCAATCCGACAACACTCTCCATTTTCCCGAACCCGGCTAACGGGATGGTACAGGTGCAAATAACTGATGACCTGCAGCGCGATCTTGAGGTTTACAATGCCGTAGGGCAACTCATCGATCGGCTGGGATATCAGCCCTATTATACGCTCAATTGTGAGAGCTGGGCCACCGGCATCTATCATCTCCGATGCGGCGAGGTGGTCAAGAAGCTTGTTGTCCGCCATTAAGCCAATCCAAGCCAACAGAACGGCCGGGCGGGATTCCGTCCGGCCGTTCTGTTTTTCCGGCTGAAAAAAGCAATATCACTTCCGGGATTTCAACTTATAGGTATAGGCTGCTCCGAAATTGGTTCGTACTGTATTGACCAGATCCTGGTACATCAGAAACAGGTCCAACTCGTGCCTTTTTGAGATCCGGTAACCGGCATTCAGCACCAACCTGAACTGGTCAAAATCCACGCCCTGAATTCCGATGGTCTCAAACTGTTCCGCACTGATTGTCCAATCGATCTTGCCGAACTTTCTTTTCAGCCCGATTTTTTGCCTCAGCACATTCTCGTCGAACGTAAAAAAACCCTCGGAACTCGATGGTTCGTCCTCACGGCCGTAGCGCAATCGGAAAATCATATCTGTCTTGCCCATTTCAAGCCGGTAATTGAAATCCGCTATCAAGCGATGAGCATCGTAATAATTACCCCGACCCTGGTTACGAATACTGTACCGATAATGGAATTCCGTAGAAAATGCATCCGTCCATTTTCGCTTGAAAGAAAGGTTGGCGAAATCGTTGACGAACATGGCCGCATCCATGTCGATCCGTGATTCAACCTTAAGTGCTGCCGTCCACCGTTCGTTAATTTTCTTTTCACAACCAATGGTCCACCACGACTGGTATTCCCTCCTGACCTGACCCTCTACAGGAAAAACCAGTACCCATAAAAAAAATAGCAGAACAGCCCTCCGGATCACCTTCATCATCAGTAGTAATAAATTTTCACCTCCGCGCTGTCTCGCACAAAATCAATAGACACCACCGACACCTTGTGGATATCCAGACCCGTACGCTCCCGAAGATCCTTCATCAGGTTTTCGTGTTGATCGGCACGAATATTCTCTATTTTCTCATACAGGACGACCTGTGTCTTTTCGTTCCTGATCACCACGTTACCGTCCAACACCCAGGCGGAAAGCATCAGGATGGAGTTGATGAGCACAGACTCGAAATAGGTCCCCTTCACTGTAGCATTGATCAATCCCATTGCAATGAATAGCAAGAGGTAGGTCATGTCCTTCTCCGAAATATTCTCCGTTCGGTAACGAAGCAGGGAGAATACGGCAAAAAGTCCGAATGCAGCACCGAATGACATATCGACCTTGCTCAGCAGATAGGAGATGATGTAGATCACCAGGTTGAACATGAAAAAGGTGAAAAAGTGATCCCGCTTTCTGTAGATCGGAAGATAGATCTTCCACACGATCACAGAAACTGCAGCGAGATCGATCAGCAGCCGAAGGAAGAATTTATCTCCAAGTTTGTCAAACAGTTCCATTTGATATGAGTTATTGATGGTGTATGGATTCCACCCGCAAGAACCGATCACGACGGGACTTGAACAGGTTGTACTTTATATTTTTTTTCAAGAGTGTAACAGCCAGGCAATACTTTGAAGTGGAGCCGGGCTGGATTCGCATCCGCTTCATCAGCGACAAAAATGGAGAAGAAGCCCTGCTCCCTTGTTTGACCTCGGCGATGACAATTCCTCCCAATGGAAAATAACCTTCCCTGTCCTCCACTTGCAAATCGAGATCGAGAGTGACCCGTTCAGGCGGATCGATGGAAACCAGGGTGATCCGATTGAAGCCGATTCGCAAAGTATAAATCCAATCACTTACACGGCCACCGGCAGAGTTGAAAAAATCAAGTTGGGAAGAATCCGCCACCTCACTAAAAGCATCGGTCTTCTTCCTTTCTTTCACTGTACGACCGGTATTGGTTTTCTTCTTCACTTCCATGAAAACCGAACCCGTGCTACCGTATTTCCTCAACCGCAACTTGAAGCGATTCCCGCGTTCGTTGTGATGCATCAGATACAGGCTGTGACGAGCGTCATCGAAATAGATAGAATCATAATGGTGATTGCGGACCCCGTTGATCTCGAGGATCCGGTAGTCAGAGATCAATGCTGCCAGTACAGAATCCAGCATTGAACGCGGAAAAACGAATTTTGTATCGATCCTGTTGATGAGTGCGACGGCATCCATCTCTGCCAGATCGACCGAATGGAAGGAATGTATGCGGTCGCCTAGCTCCACCAATTAAAAATTGAATATGCGAATAAGTCCCAGGTCCGTGTCTGACCTATTCTCAGTGACTTCAACATCCTTGATCACCACAACCGGATTACCGCGATTGGATGCGGTTGTATCCTCGGAATAAAGGAAGATCCTATACTTGCCCTTCCGGAGTTCACTGAATTTGAAGCTGCCGTCAAAACTGGTCCGGACCCTATCATCCACCGTATTGTCATCGTCACCGTAGCAGATGAACACATCCTCGTCCGTCAGCGCCGTTTCAACGAAATTGCCGGGGTAGATGATGTACCGGCGCTCAATCACCTGTCCCTTGATCACAGAATTCCCACCATCACCGGGTTCCTTGCTGCAAGAGATAAACAAACTGACTGCTACAAGCAGACCGAACAATCGATTCATGATTTCCGAGTTTTCATTGGCGATTTTACGAAAAAATAACACTGAGGAAAGGTTTTGATGAGGAAAATGAACAAAGGTTTACGAATCGGGCTGTTCATACCGATATTTGCCAAGGCACCGGATGCAACTGTGCTCTTCAAAACCCATTCAAATGATCTTATCCTTGATTGTTGCGGTAGACAAGCAAAGTGGAATCGGCAAGGACAACCGACTGCTTTGGCATTTGCCGGCCGACCTGAAATACTTCAAGCGGATCACGTCGGGTCATACCGTCATCATGGGCCGAAAGACATTTCAGTCGATAGGCAAGCCTCTACCCGGTCGACGGAATGTGGTTCTGAGCAGGGATCCTTCGTTTCATGCTGAGGGCTGCGACATCTATGACGACTTCTTCACAGCGTTGAAAACGTGCAGGGATGAACCCGAGGTTTTCGTGATCGGCGGAGCTGAAATTTACCGCCAAGCCCTGCAGGTAGCCGACCGTATCTACATCACCAGAGTCAATACAGTAGCCGAAGCCGACACGCACTTTCCCGAATTCAGCATGAGCATCTGGAAACTCATCAACCTGGAAAAACACAAGGCAGACGAAAAAAACGCTTTCGACTACTCCTTCTCGCTTTACCAGCGGGTTGGGTGAGCTTGGTAAAAAATGCAAGAGTGTTCATGCCGGCGGGAGGCATCGGAATTGAGAATTACTGACCAGGAATTATCTGATTCCCTTTTAGGCCACGCGCAACTGCTGGATATTCGACTTGTTCAACTTGTCGATGGCGTAATCCAGCGTCACTGTGAACTCCTTGACCTGTTTACCGGCAGGCAAGTCATACATGGCATCCAGCATGATCGCCTCACAGATGCTGCGCAGTCCCCGTGCACCCAAACGGAATTCCATCGCCTTTTCCACAATAAAGTCCAATACTTCATCCGAAAAAACAAGCTTGACATTCTCCATGTCAAAGAGCTTCTGGTATTGCTTGGTGAGCGCATTCTTCGGCTCGGTCAGGATACGCCTTAAAGCGGATGCATCCAGAGGCATAAGGTGCGTAATCACAGGCAGGCGACCGATCAGTTCGGGGATGAGACCGAAAGTTTTTAGATCTGTAGGGCTGACGTACTTCACCACATTCTCCTGGTCTATTTCCGCACCGGCTTTTTGCCCATAGCCGATGGCGTTGGCTTGTAAACGACGGCGGATGATCTTATCGATACCATCGAATGCTCCCCCACAGATGAAAAGTATGTTCTGCGTATTGACCGGAATGAGCTTCTGCTCGGGATGTTTGCGACCGCCCTGGGGTGGAACGTTGACGACGGAACTCTCGAGCATCTTCAAAAGCCCTTGCTGCACACCCTCGCCGGAAACATCCCGGGTGATGGACGGATTATCGCCTTTACGAGAAATCTTGTCGATCTCATCAATGAACACGATGCCGCGTTCGGCGGCGGCCACATCGTAGTCTGCGCTTTGGAGCAGACGGGACAGCACATGCTCCACATCCTCACCTACATAACCGGCCTCGGTAAGAACCGTAGCATCGGCAATGCAGAACGGCACCTTCAACAGCTTCGCTATCGTACGTGCCAACAGGGTCTTACCCGTTCCCGTCTCGCCGACCATGATGATGTTCGACTTGTCGAGTTCCACTTCGTCCTTGCCCGGCTTGGTTTTATGAATGAGCCGCTTGTAGTGATTATAAACCGCAACAGCCAGCACCTTCTTGGCGTGTTCCTGACCGATGATGTACTCATCGAGAAACTTCTTGATTTCAGCAGGCTTCGGTAAGGTCAGCGGGGTACCTATAGTGGACTTCAGCTTCTGGTCCTGTTCCTCGCTGATTATCCCCTGTGCCTGTGCCACGCATTGGTCACAAATATGACCGCTGATGCCCGCAATAAGCACATTGGCCTGGCTCTTGTCCCGGCCACAAAAAGAACAGACTATATCCTGCTTGTTTTTCAATTCCTGTATTTATCAAAAAGAGCCCGTTCCTCCGAACGGGCTCCGGTTTCTAAACTGTTTACTTCGGATTTTTAGTCTTGAACAGCACCTCGTCGATCATACCATAATCCTTGGCCTCCTGGGCTGTCATCCAGTAGTCCCTGTCGGAATCCTTCCACACCTGCTCGTAATCCTTACCGCTGTGTTGTGAAATGATTTCATACAATTCTTTCTTCAACTTCTGGATCTCACGTGCTGTGATTTCAATATCGGAAGCCTGACCCTCGGCACCACCCATAGGCTGGTGGATCATCACACGGCTATGGCGCAATGCGCTGCGCTTTCCACGTGTCCCTGCGCAGAGCAGGACAGCAGCCATGGAAGCGGCCATACCGGTGCAGACAATGCCCACATCGGGCTGGATCCACTGCATGGTATCATAAATACCCAAACCGGCATACACCGAACCGCCTGGGCTGTTGATGTAAATGGTGATGTCACGCTTGGCATCTGAAGACTCCAGAAAAAGAAGCTGAGCCTGGATGATATTGGCCACGTAATCGTTGATGGGCACTCCAAGGAAGATGATGCGATCCATCATCAGGCGGGAGAACACATCCATCTGGGCCACGTTCAACTGACGCTCCTCGATGATGGTTGGCGAGATGTAATCGGCGTGTACTGAACCGATGTACTGGTCCACACCAAGGCTGCTCAAGCCGCGGTGCTTGACGGCATATTTTGTGAATTCTTTACGAAAGTCCATAGGTTATTTCAGTGTGTGTTGGTTTGGTTTCAGTGATGGTGGTGATGCCTGCTCATCAGGTCGGTGAACTCGGTATGGGTAACCGACTTGACATCTTTTTTAACTAACCCGTTCATGTATTCAAACACCTTTCTACGGCTGAGGTTCTCGACCACCCGCTGCACCGACTCCTGGTTGGCGAGGTAGCGCTGTACCAGTTCCACAACTTTGTCTTCGGTCAGCATATGAGCCTGTCCGTAGCGCAGATACTGATCGATGATCATATTCCGCGCGTAGGACCCGATCTCCTCCTTTGAAATCTCCATGTTCTGCTCGGCATAGATGGTGTTTTCAATCAACCTCCATTTCAGGTCGCGGGCGTACTGGTGGTACTCCTTATCGAGTTGCTCGTCCGTGATCTTTTCGTTGCTATGCTTCAACCAACGGCGAAGAAATTCATCAGGCAGGCTCAGTGCGGCTTCGTTCAGCAGTACGTCCTCGATTTCATGCTGAAGTGCATTCTCCGACTCATATCTGTAGCCTTGAGCAATTTCATCGTGGATGCGCTGACGGAAGCCGGCTTCATCGGTCACATTCCCCTCTCCGTAAACCTGGTCGAAGAGCCCCTGGTCGATGGCCGCTTTTTCTACCTTGTTGATCCGCTCGAGCGTGAAACGGAAATCAGCATCTGCCGATTCCAATCCGCCTGAACGAATACCCAACAGGTAGCGTACTTCCTCATCGGAACCTATGGAAGCCATGGGATTGAATACGATTTGCGCACCTACCGAAGCCCCGACGAATCGTTGACGAACAGACTCATCGCGGATCTTGGTCAGCATCATGAACGCCCGGTTATTCACACCTCCCTCTATCGGGTTGCCGTCGGGTCCAAGCTGCTCAAAACTGCCGTATACCGAGCAATCGCCGTCTGTGGTATCGGGGCTGGTGTAATTACCGTAACGGCGAGCCAGCTTGTCCACTTCCTCCTCAATGGCTGAATCCTCCACCTTTATATCGTAAGACAAAAAAGTGTGGGCAGGTGGTAAGTTCAATTGCACCTGAGGAGCCAGCGCCATGTCGAAAGCGAATTCAAAATCCTTCGGTGCCTCCCAGTCGTTGGAGAGCTCCGTCTCCGCCTTGGGCAAAGGATTGCCCAGCACCTTGAGGTTGTTGTCGGTGATGAACTTATCGACAGAGTCTGAGACCAGGCGATTGAGTTCTTCGACCAGCACCGACTTGCCGTACATTTTCCGAACGAGCGACTCCGGGACATGACCGGGACGGAATCCCGGCATGTTCACTTTCTTCTTGTATTTCTTGATGGCCTCATCGACACGAGGCTTGTAATCGTCCGGGCTGAGTTGAACCCTGAGCACGGCGTTCAGGTTATCGATATTCTCTTGTGTAATGTTCATAGCATTGATATCAAACTCGTACTGTATTCGGCAAAAGACATGGATTCGTGAAAGAATCCTTGCCGCTTAATGCCGGCTCACCCGGCTTAGACTCCCGGCGATCCGTCTGCTTTTGAGTGCGCATGGAGGGACTCGAACCCCCACGCCTCTCGGCACCAGATCCTAAGTCTGGCGCGGCTACCAATTACGCCACATGCGCTTTTTTGTAGCAGACGGACCTTTGAAGCCAGCCGTTTAGAACAATCTAAGCTGCACTTCTCAGGAAGTGCGGCAAAAATAGCAATCTTTTCGGCACGCCTCAGCCACAGGTTTGGCATAGTTTGCCAATTTCGCATCAGTTCTAAACCTTATAGTCGACCCAAAACCGAATTATGCCATTCAAAAGCCTCTTCCCCAGTGACATGAAGACCGCGGACGTCCATGCCGCCATGCTGGGCGCCATCGCCCCGCGCCCGATTGCATTTGTCAGCACCGTGGACAAAGACGGACAAGTGAACCTGAGCCCTTACAGTTTTTTCAACGCCTTTGGAGCGAACCCTCCTACGTTAGTATTCAGTCCGGCCTTGCGCGGAAGGGATGGGAAAACAAAACACACCCTGGACAACATTCATGAAGTGGGTGAGGCAGTGGTAAACATCGTGTCGTACGACATGGTTCACCAGATGTCATTAGCCAGTACGGAGTACCCCAAAGGAGTCAATGAGTTCATCAAAGCCGGCTTTTCCATGGAGGATTCGGTGAAGGTCAGACCACCGCGGGTACGCGAGTCACCTGCACAGTTCGAGTGCAAGGTCATACAGGTGATTTCAACCGGAACGCAAGGGGGTGCCGGCAACCTGGTGGTTTGTGAAATTGTCGCCATGCACATCCGGGAAGAGGTGATGGACCAAGAGGGACGGATCGATCCTTTCCGGATCGACCAGGTGGCGCGCCTCGGGGGCGATTGGTATACACGGGCAGCAAAGGGGCTCTTCAAAGTACCGAAGCCACTGACTGCGCTCGGTATTGGTGTTGATCAATTACCGGACCCGATACGAACAAGTAAGGTCCTCACCGGAAACGACCTGGGGATGCTGGGGAACGTGGAGAAGCTTCCCTCCAGGGAGGAAATCGAATCGTTCGCAGAGCATCAGGAGGTAAAAAAACTCATCACAGCGCTCTCGGCCGACCCGGAGAATTCAACAACAGGGATTCACCTTGCAGCGCATCACTTGCTGGAGAAAGGCGAGGTGGAGAATGCCTGGAAACTTCTACTATCGCACCATTCCTGAGCGGTTTTCCCTCTGAAAACGAGTTGTGTTTTTAATTATACACCTGAAGATGCACGCTAGTAACAACCCGGATTCCACTCCCTCGAAGCCCCCTTTGAGCGCTGTCTCTGATTGTTAATAAATTCTCAGAGGGAGCCTCCTCTGTGATTACAAGTCAAATAAATTAGCACCACACAACAACAACAATTAAAACCAATGGCAACCAAAAAAGCAAAACCTGCGAAGAAGGCCGCTAAGAAGGCCGCTCCGAAGAAAGCCGCTAAGAAAGCTGCTCCTAAGAAAGCCGCTAAGAAAGCTGCTCCTAAGAAAGCCGCTCCTAAGAAAGCTGCTCCTAAGAAAGCCGCTAAGAAAGCTGCTCCTAAGAAAGCTGCTAAGAAAGCTCCTAAGGCAAAAGTAAAGCGCACTCCAAACGCTGCCTTCATGAAGGCGATGACTCCCAGCGCTGATCTCGCCGCTGTAGTCGGAAACGGTGCAATGCCCCGTACTGAAGTAGTCAAGAAGATCTGGGCTTACATCAAGAAGCACGGTCTGCAGGACTCCAAAAACAAGCGCATGATCAATGCCAACGATTCACTCAAGAAAGTTTTCGGTGGCAAGGCGCAGGTTTCCATGTTCGAGATGACCAAACTCGTGAACAAGCACCTGAAGTAATCCGCTTCAACCATATGGAAAGCCATCCTCAACGGGGTGGCTTTCTTTTTTTCACACCATTGCTATGACGGAGCGACGCGCCCGATTCGACATCGCCCTCGGAAAAGTCTGCCGAATCAACTACAAAATCCTAAATCGATTTTTTTTTAAAAAATGGAAAAGAAATGGCAACGATTAGCGTTTCGCTGCCGAAATCAAGAAATGCGAAATGCCACCAGACCGCCTAGAGGCGAGTATCGAATGCATCCCTCAGACCATTACCCAAAAGCGTGAAACACAGCACCAGGAGGGCGATGGCCGCTCCCGGTACGACCGCCATCCAGGCGGCATCCACGACAATGTAGGCGTAATTCTCCTTGATCATCATCCCCCAGCTGGGGACAGGAGGCTGAGCTCCCATGCCCAGGAAAGAAAGTCCCGCTTCGAGGAGGATGGCTGAAGCGAAATTGCTGGCGGCGATGACTGCAACAGGACCCGTTATATTGGGCAGGACATGCCGCAGTATGATTCTTAAATCGGAATAGCCCAATGCTCTTCCCGCCTCGATGAAAGGCTGCTCACGAATGGAAAAAAGCTGACCTCTCACCATCCGTGCCACCTCCACCCACATGGTAAGTCCGACTGCCACAAACACCTGAACGAACCCCTTTCCAATAGCAAGCGAAATAGCCACCACCAGCAACAACGTAGGAATAGACCAGATCACATTGACAAGCCACATGATGATCCGGTCAACACGTCCACGGAAATACCCGGCAAGAAGTCCCAGTGAAAGCCCG
>JAULUX010000027.1:920-9095 GCA_032111385.1 Bacteroidia bacterium | reverse complement strand
CGATTAAGAGAGAAATCAACACGGCGATGAATCCAACCGATAGTGAAACCCGCGTACCCAGCAGCACCCTGCTCAGAAGATCCCTTCCGAATCGGTCGGTCCCGAGCCAGAAAGTCCGACTCTCGATGAATCTTCGCTCAAAATCTTCTGCAGAAATCGGCTGCTGGCTCGCTTCAAACAATTTGACTGGTATGCTACCGGAGTCCCCCGGTGAAAAAGGGTCTCCACTGAACCGAAAAAAGCGCAACTCTCCATCAACCAGTCGCCATGAATGCACCGGAATCTCTTCACGGACCTCTTCTTTACCGGTGAAGATCCACATCCAGCCTGATCCGTTACTACCGGGATCAGTAATAGAAGGCATTTTCAAAAACTGAATCGTTGTACCGGGGGACTGCAAACTGCACGAAAGGTGCATCCTGTTACAATACACGGAATCGTCAGGGGTGAATACATACGAGAACACCGCCACGACCAACGCAAGAAACACCAACACCAGTGAAAAAACAGCAGGCTTATTTTTTAAAAAACGCAAGTAGACCAACCTGATTGGTCCCGCAACCTCATTCCCGTTCGTAGAGCTCATCCGCGGTAAAAATACCCGGAATGAAGGAAATCAAAAATGCCCGGATTCGAGGAGGTTGTTTATGACCCGAAATCAGTTTTTACAATTACAGGGAGGCGAAAACAACACTTCCGCTTCGGGAAGCAGTGTAGCGACACGCTTTTGGTCTTCGGCTGAAAACAATATTCCTCGCAGATCGAACACTTTGAGCTGATGAAGGTGCTTGACTTCCTCCGGGATCCGGTCAACCTCATTGTCCCAAAGCTCTAATTCTTCTAATGCGGTAAGATTGCCGATCTCAGGGGGAAGGGATTCAATCAGGTTGCGGTTCAAACCGAGGTAGACCAGGTTTTTAAGTGAACCGATTTCGGGTGGAAGGCTCGTCAGACGGTTATTGCTGACATCCAGACGCCTGAGTTCCCGAAGTTCACCTATCCAGGAGGGAAGCTCCCTGATGTCGTTCTTGTTCAACCGCAGGTAACGCAGGTTCTTGAACTGACGGATCTCCTCCGGGATAAACTTCCTTTTTTGCTTGCTCAGGTCAAGGATGAAAACCGAATCGGGCTTTTGAAGACCTTCACCGTAGCTTCGAAAAACCTTCAAGGGCTCGTCCGGAAAAGTTTGAGCCTGTGCGGTCGAAATTGACAGTAAAAACACAACCAACATCCGGGTGAATCTCTTCCTCATTTGATGCGAAAATACGAAGTGCAGGCCTTGTTTCGGTAAGCTACCGCGGATCACGCCTTTGCAAGAAGTTCCCGGGCCCGGTCGCAATCCTTCTTCATCTGGTCCACCAGGCATTCTACCGAATCGAATTTCATTTCGGGGCGCAAAAGATGAGCGAAATGGATGCGGAGTTGCTTTCCGTACAGGTCTCCCGAAAAATCGAGCAGGTGTACTTCGATACTGCGTGGCCCGTTATCGAAGGTTGGACGGTTACCGATATTCAGCGCGCCCGAACAGGTGTGCCCCTCCCACTCCACGGTCACGGCATACACACCGTTCATCGGTATCAGTTTGTCGGGATCTTCCAGGCGAAGGTTGGCCGTGGGGTATCCCAACGTGCGCCCCAGCTGTTTTCCCTCAACCACCGTACCCTGTATGGAATAGCCATACCCCAACAACTGCCTGGCGAGTTCCACCTCTCCTGCGTGCAATGCGCGGCGGATCCGGGTAGAACTGACTGCAACCGCTTCGATGTCCTGCTTGGGGATCTCCTCCACTTCAAATCCCCACCGGGGACCAAGCTCGCGCAAGGCATCCATACCTCCCTTGCGACCGAAACCGAACTGATGATCGTATCCGATAACGAGGGTATTCACACCCAAAGCCTCCACCAATACCTGTCGGACGAATTCATCATATTCCAGCCGTGAAAACTCAAGTGTAAAAGGCTGGATGACCAATACATCCACACCGGCCTGCTCCAGCAGAACAGCCTTTTCTGCAGGCGTATTGAGCATTTCGAAATCGCTATCCCTTCCCGAAATGACCTTTCTGGGATGGGGGTGAAACGTCAGTAAAACCACCTTTCCCCCATTTTGGTCGGCTATCTGGCGAAGCCGCTCCAGGATTTTCCTGTGCCCAAGGTGGACCCCGTCGAATGTGCCTACCGTCACTACGGGATACGGAGGCTGCACGTAATCAGACAGTTGATGGTAGATTCTCACAGTTCCAAACCGGGCGTTTTCAACAGAATTGAGGTGTAATGTTCAAAAAGCCGATGCGACAAAAATAGTCCTTCCGAACCTCAAGTTATTAAATTACCTATTTTTGCACCCTCAAAATCAATAGAAACACCCCCATGAACAAAGGCAAAATCGTTCAGGTGATCGGACCGGTTATCGACGTCAGTTTCGAAGGCGAGGGCTCGGTACTTCCCAAAATCCTTGAAGCCTTGGAAATCGACCGTCCGAACGGTCAGAAAATAGTGCTGGAATGCCAGCAACACATCGGAGAAGACACCGTTCGTGCCATCGCGATGGACTCCACCGACGGCCTTGTTCGCGGCATGGAAGTTCGTGCTACCGGCGCAGCTATCCGGATGCCCACCGGTGACGCCATCAAAGGACGCCTCTTCAATGTAGTCGGTGAGGCCATCGATGGTATCGGCGAGGTCAGCAACGCAACCGGACTCCCCATTCACCGTGACGCACCGAAATTCGAGGAACTTTCCACCGAAGCGGAAGTCCTTTTCACCGGAATCAAGGTGATCGACCTTCTCGAGCCCTATGCGAAAGGAGGAAAAATTGGTCTGTTCGGTGGTGCCGGTGTCGGCAAAACCGTATTGATCATGGAGTTGATCAACAACATCGCCAAGGGCTACGCGGGTCTTTCTGTATTCGCCGGTGTCGGTGAGCGTACCCGTGAAGGAAACGATCTTCTCCGTGAGATGATCGAATCAGGAGTTATCAAGTATGGAGAGGCCTTCAAGCACTCCATGGAGAACGGCGACTGGGATCTGGCCAAAGTAGACATGAAGGAACTGGCACAAAGCCAGGCCACCCTGGTGTTCGGTCAGATGAATGAGCCTCCCGGAGCCCGTGCACGCGTGGCCTTGTCAGGTCTTACTGTTGCAGAATATTTCCGTGACGGGGACGAGAAATCCGGTGGCCGCGATATCCTTTTCTTCATCGACAACATCTTCCGTTTCACCCAGGCCGGTTCAGAAGTATCCGCTCTTCTTGGCCGTATGCCCTCTGCGGTAGGTTACCAGCCCACGCTGGCCACCGAAATGGGGCTGATGCAAGAACGGATCACCTCTACCAAGCGTGGATCCATCACTTCCGTTCAGGCGGTTTACGTACCTGCGGATGACTTGACCGATCCTGCGCCTGCCACCACCTTCAGTCACCTGGATGCCACAACGGTATTGAGCCGTAAAATCGCCGAGTTGGGTATTTATCCTGCCGTGGATCCACTGGATTCCACCTCAAGGATCCTTTCTCCGGCAGTTGTAGGCGAAGAGCATTACAATATGGCTCAGGCAGTGAAGGAAATTCTTCAGCGCTATAAAGAACTACAGGACATCATCGCCATCCTTGGTATGGACGAATTGAGCGACGAGGATAAGCAGGTAGTTCACAGGGCTCGCCGTGTACAGCGTTTCCTGTCCCAGCCTTTCCACGTGGCCGAGCAGTTCACCGGCCTGAAGGGTGTACTTGTACCGATCGAAGAAACCATCAAAGGATTCCGTATGATCCTGAACGGCGAGGTGGACGAGTATCCCGAAGCGGCCTTCAACCTGGTAGGAACCATCGAAGACGCCATCGAGAAAGGCAAGAAGCTTCTGGCAGAAGCCAAATAATCCGATACCCAAGCGACACAGATGCTGCTCGAAATCATCACCCCCGACAAGAAAGTCTTCGAAGGCGAAGTCAAATCGGTTGCCGTACCGGGAACCAACGGACGTTTCCAGATGCTCGAAAGGCATGCCGCCATCATTTCGACCCTCATCAACGGGCCTGTTGAAGTGAGGACTTCATCCGGATCTGAAACCTTTGAAGTCAAAGGCGGGGTTGTGGAGATGCTCGACAACAAAGTGGTTATACTCGCAGAATCCGCATAAGGAACAGAATCCTGAAACAATAAAGCCGGACATCCACGTTCGGCTTTTTTTGCACTTTTTCTTTAGATGACCTAGATCAAAATATTGATTGATAATTATATACAATAATTAAATTTAACTCGATATAGTTTCAAAAAACCAAAATCAGACGGACGCATGAAAACCAAACTTTCCTGCTTTCTTTCCGTAAGAAAAGAATCGAATCCCCGCCAAACTGAACTATATATAAGGATTCGTACATTTGATAATCATTAACCTGACACCATGAAGCCGATATACAATCGTTACGCAATGATGCTGTTCTTGGCATTCTTGTGGACGAGCACACCGGTTTCAGCTCAACTTTCGGTCAGCTCGGCACCTACGGCAACTCAGCTTATTCAAAATGTCTTGCTGGGACCCGGGGTAGCCGCAAACAACATCATCTATTCAGGAGCAGCAACGGCCAGGGGTACGTTCAACTGTGCCGGAGCATGTAACCTGGGAATCGCGAGCGGGGTGCTTTTGACATCGGGTGGCGTCAATTTCGCAGTAGGCACCAATAACTCTACGGGTGCCGGGCAGGGAAACGGAACGGGATCCGACCCCAACCTCAATACATTGAACCCCGGAGGCAACAACCCCCAGGACCTGGCCAAATTCGAATTCGACTTCACGGTAGCCACAGATTCGGTACGATTCCGCTATGTATGGGCCTCAGAAGAGTACAGCGATTATGTGGGAACCAGCTGTAACGACGTGTTCGGTTTCTTCATCAACGGCCCCGGAATAACGGGTGTGAAGAACATCGCCTTGATTCCCGGAACCGCCGTTCCTATCACCATCAATAACGTCAATAACGGACAAGCGCCTGGTTTAACAAGTCCAACCGGCCCTTGTACCAATTGCGCCTATTTCCGGGACAACCACGGAAGCACCACCATTCAGTACGACGGTCTGACCACCGTTCTTACAGCTGCCACCCAAGTATGCCCGTGTGAAACTTACCACATTAAACTTGCTGTCCAGGACTTTTGCGATGGCAATTACGACTCCGGGGTCTTTCTGGAGGGAAATTCATTCCAGTCGGTAGGCCAAATTCCATTATTGAACATCAGCAGCAGCCTCCAGGTCGGTGATACGATCTACATCTGCCCCGGAGATTCGGTGCAAATTGGTGTAAATGCATGCCGATCCACACTTTGGTCAACAGGGGATACGACCTCCTCCATCTGGGTGAGCCAACCCGGCATTTATTACACCTCTATTGCCAACCCTCCACTCTGCTTCGCCTTCTCCAATTTCATTTACGTGCAAAGCCTGGCTCCTGATGCCGTTTTAGCGGCCAACGGACCCACCACGTTCTGTCCCGGTGACAGTGTTACCTTATCTGTAACCCCGGGGGTATCCTACCTCTGGTCCAATGGCGCAACCACGCAGAACATCACCGTCCGCAATCCCGGCAATTACTACTGCTCCGTTTCCTACGGGCAAAGCGCCAACTGCGCAGATGTATCAGACACCATCAGCGTGAGCTACTCACCGGCGATCGCCATGTCAATCAGTACGTCGGGGCCGTTGTCGATCTGCCAGGGGCAAACCGTCACGCTGACCTCCTCCACACCCAATGTGAACTGGTCGACAGGAGCCACAAGTCCCAGCATAGTTGTGAGCACGGCAGGAAACTATACCGCCACTCCGACCGATCCGGGCTTCTGTCCTATAGCCGATACCGTTGCGCTTGTGGTAAACACCAATCCGGTGGTTTCGGTCACGGGAAATGATACCATATGCCAGGGTGCATCCTCTGTATTGGCTACCGGCTCAACCTACACCGCATACTTGTGGTCGAACGGACAGAGCTCCCCAACCATCAATGCCACCACAGCCGGCGTGTATTCTGTAACCGTCACGGATGGCAACGGATGCACCGGGTCCAATTCGATCAACCTGACGGTATTGGCTAATCCTTTGCCTGCGATCAGCGGTGATTTCGATTTTTGCACCGGAGGTAGCACCGTCGTCAATGCGACTCCGGGTTTCTCCTCATACAGCTGGAGTACGGGCGGTAGTTCTGCCAATCTGAATATCACAACAGCCGGCACCTATTCGGTCACAGTCACCGATGCCTCCGGATGTTCAGGAAGTGCATCCCAGGCCGTTACTGCACTGCCCTTGCCGGCTGCAGTCATTGGTGGTGTCACGGCTATCTGCCAGGGCGCAAGTGCCAACCTGATCGCAAGTCCTGCGGGAATGAGTTACTTATGGTCTAACGGTGCCATCACATCCACCATCCAGCCCACAATTGCCGGCATCTATTCCCTAACCGTCACCGATGCGAATGGATGCACCAACACCATCAGCCAGGCCGTCACTGTCAACAACAACCCTGTGCCGGCCATCACCGGTACTTTGCAGGTTTGCGATGGGTCCTCCTCCACTCTCAATGCAGGCAGCGGTTACGCACAGTATCTGTGGTCGAACGGCTCAACTACCTCCGGCATCCAGGTTCAAACCAGCGGTACGTATGTGGTTACCGTGAGTGATGCCAACGGATGTTCCGGAACAACATCCGCGGTCTTCACCGTACTGCCCTTCACTGCCCCCTCCATCACGGCACCTGCAGGATTCTGTTCGGGATCAAATGCAACCGTGGCAGCCAATGCAGGTTACGCATCCTACCAGTGGTCGAACGGAGCCTCCACCGCTTCGCAGAACATCACATCCGGAGGAACCTACACGGTAACGGTAACCGCCGCCAACGGTTGTAGTGGCAACACGAGTGTGAATGTCATTCAACACCCACTCCCACAACCGGCACTTGCCCCCACTTACGACATATGCTCCGGCACTACACAACTGCTTTCTCCGGGGAACTTTACCTCCTATGCCTGGTCTGACGGAAGCAGCAGCTCCAGTCTTTCGGTCAACGTCACCGGCAACTATGGAGTCACCGTCACCGATGTTAACGGATGCACCGCCGCTACGACAACGACGGTCACTTCACACCCGCTGCCTCAGCCCTCCATCAGCGGGGACTCCACACTCTGTTCCGGAGAAACCACAGTACTGAATGCCGGATCAGGGTATGCAGTTTACCAATGGTCCAACGGCAACACCAATCAGGTCATCTCCGCTTCAACTTCGGGCGGTTATCAGGTCACCGTGAGCGATGCCTACGGATGCAGTGGAACAACTTTCTTCAACGTTTCGGTATTCCCCCTCCCGCTTGCATCCATCACAGGCGATCCGGATATCTGTTCAGGCGAGACATCCACCATGAACACGCCGGGGGGACAGGGCTCTTACCTTTGGTCAGATGGAAGCAATTCGAATTCGGTGACCACCTCCACGGGAGGACAATTCACGGTTACGGTCACAAGTCCGGACGGATGTACGGCAACGAGCGCATTCACATTAACGGTTCATCCAATTCCTGTTGCCTCCTACAGTCCGATCCAGGATATCCGCTGCGATGAGATCTGGGTGAAATTCAATAACACCTCCGTATGCGAACCGGGTTCTGTATTCACGTGGCAATTCGGCGACGGGGACGGCTCATCCGATCCATCGCCCAACCACATTTACACCGATTCCGGTGATTACCAAACCACGCTGGTGGTCGTCAGTCCGTACGGCTGCGTCGACTCAACGGGACAAACCATCACCCTTACCCGTATCCCTCCACCCGAAGCGCTTTTTTCCCAATCCCATCGCATAGTAAGCATATTCGACGCGGAAGTATCCTTCACCAACCAATCACTAAACGCCACGCGTTACCGCTGGAGTTTCGATGACGGAGAATCTTCCGATGCAGAGAATCCTACGCATTTATTCGACAAAATCGGCACCCAGAAGATCACGTTGACCGCCTTCAACGGCTCCAACTGCTTCGACGAATACATCTCGTATATCGAAGTCGCCCCCTTCTTCGTACCCACTGCATTCTCACCCAACGACGACGGGAAGAATGACGTATTCTTCGACGGCACACCTGCTATCAAGGTCCGTAGTTACCGTATGGATGTATTCAATCGCTGGGGCGATAACGTCTACGCGACAG
>JAULUX010000027.1:0-910 GCA_032111385.1 Bacteroidia bacterium | reverse complement strand
TGCGTCCGTGGGATGGACTGGACAAGGCCGGAAAACCCACACCCGGCGGACTTTACGTTTACCGTATCCTTATCACGAGCCTGAAGGGCAAGGAGTACGAATTCACGGGTACATTCAGCCTTATCCGATAACGCCGCGGCCTGACCTTGGCTATCTTTGTCCTGCGTTTTTCAAACCCAGATCAGGATGAGTTTCCAATCCTACATTACCAGATTAGCTGCAAGATTCATCCTTGGTAAAAAAATCGAGGATGAAAAAATCAGTTCCTTCGAACGCGCCAAGGCATTCAGGGCATTGCGGGTCAAGTCGATCTCCTGGACAAAGGATGTTTTCCTGATCCTCGCCGGAATTTTCTCTGCTGCATTCGGCTTGAAAAGTTTTCTCCTCCCGAACTCGTTCATTGACGGCGGCGCCACCGGCATGGCTCTTCTTAGCAGTAATCTGATCGGTGTCGACCTTGCACTGACCATTTTTGTGATCAACCTCCCGTTTATCTTGTTGGGTTACCGGGTGATCGGCAAACAATTCGCCTTTAAAACCGCGGCGGCGATCATCGTACTTTCCCTGGTCATGGCCGCAGTGACTTTCCCTGCGGTAACGAATGAGAAAATACTAGTTGCCGTGTTTGGAGGATTTTTCCTGGGCGCAGGTATCGGGCTGGCCGTAAGAGGCGGTTCCGTCATCGATGGCACCGAAGTGCTCGCCTTATTCCTCAGCCGGAAGATCGGGACGACCGTAGGTGACATCATCACTTTGATCAACATCATCATTTTTTCAGCCGCTGCCTATTTATTGTCCGTCGAAACGGCCATGTATTCACTGATCACCTACCTGGCCGCATCCAAAACTGTTGACTTCATTATTGAAGGAATCGAGGAATACACAGGGATTACCATCATCAGCCCGAAAA
>JAULUX010000026.1:0-1895 GCA_032111385.1 Bacteroidia bacterium | reverse complement strand
TCTTCCGATGGTCAGCAGATCGGTTTTGTCGATGGATTTGCGTTTGCCGTTGATGCTGAGTGCATGCTGACTCACCCAGCGGTGATCGGGCTTGTAAGCATGGCAGAGGTCATAGGCGGGAGCCAACTCCCATACTCCGTCCTTCTTCAGCCTGAACGCGAAGTTCTTGGTGTGATCGTCGCAATTGCGTGAAATGACATTGAACACCATCCGGCGAAACTGCTGCTCGGCTTCTGCATAGCTCAGCTTCAATTCGCGCATGGTTTGAAAAAGTTGCTCGTAACTGAAACTACTCACCGCATTGTAATCGAAATGGTTGATGGCGCATAGTGTCTGCACATGGTGTTTCACTTCTCCACCTTCACGGTCGAATCGCTTCGTCATAAAATGTGCCCTGCCGTTTTCCTCTATGAGTAACGAGGGCATCATTTCGATTCCGCAGGCGATGGCCATCCGGTAATAGGCCATCTCCACCCTGCCGTATCCTGTGCTTGCACCGAATTGTACATCACTCACCCCGTCGAGTTTCAACAACCAGTGCTCGAATCCCCCGGGCGCATTGGTCTGCCCCGAGCGCACCTCACCTGTTCGTTCGTTGTAGGCAATCACAGCCTTGGGTCTGGCGCCACCGGCCGAGGTACCGATCTTCAAGATTTCGAGCAGGGATTGCTCCTCCTCTTTCTTCAAACTGGAGCGGAAATCCGCTTTGTGAGCGAGGATCTTTTTGGCTGTTTCCACCAGGCTATCGATTTCAACGGAGAAGGCGCGCTTGCCTTCGGTGAACACAGCAGGCTCGAACTCCAGCGCACCCATGCCCCGGGTGCCGATGAAGCAGAGCAGCTCAACAGGATTCATGCTTTCGGGAGCGCGACCCTGTTGTGCCAGCCACCGGCTGATCAACTGATTTCCGTAGTTGTCCGGAAGCACATCCGCTAAAAGACCCGGTAATCCACGGTAGGTATCGAAGGGAGTGTTTATCTGAGCCTTCAATTCAGGGAAGCTGTAGATTCTTCGAGTTGCCTGCAGCGGCATTTTCAGGGGTGAGAGGTCCCAATTCCGACTTTTAAAAGCGGCATCGAATTCGAACGAGGCCAAACCGGTTTGCTCATCCCAGGCCACTGCCCCGGCCCGTTCTCCCCAGATTTTAACAAAAGCCGTGTTCATGTGCTACCAGTCGGATTGATTGGAGGAGGTGGTTCCCGTACCACGGACTCTACTGCGTTTCTTCAACTCCGCTTTGGCCAGCTGCATGGGACTCACCAACGGTTGGATGGTAAATACGTCCAGCACCTGCAGTTGATCCAGCACACGCAGCACCTGCAGCAGGGTGGAGAGGGTAACGATATCGCCCCGTTCCAACAGGCTAAGGGTGGAACGGCTGATTCCGGCCGCATGCGCCAATGCATCCTGGGTTTTGTTCTGCTCAATCCGCTTCTCCTTCACAAATCGACCAATATGCGCGGCCAAAGCCTGATCACTCATTGAGACCCAATTCTTGTTGCTTTTTTCGGACATTATAAACTTTATTGTATATAACGAATGATTTACCATGCAAATATACGATTCTATTCACCATATTGCTATTTTTTGAATGACTTTTCATTCGTTAATGACTAAATATTCACTAATGTGTGATTTATCAGTCGTTAGCTGATCAACAATGTCCCTTATGCGAAGGATATACGATTAAAAATGAACGAAAGACAGCTATAAAATTATAGAGGTCACGCTGTCCCCGTAAAACCATAGATTCCAGCTTGTAAGCTCACCTTCAATCACTACCTTTGCACTCCATTTCCCGGAGAGGTGTCCGAGTGGTTGAAGGAGCACGCCTGGAAAGTGTGTATAGGTCAAAAGCCTATCGCGGGTTCGAATCCCGCCCTCTCCGCCAAGCA
>JAULUX010000025.1:0-3959 GCA_032111385.1 Bacteroidia bacterium | reverse complement strand
CAATTGGAGGGAAGTACTTGAATGAGTGCACGTTGTATGTGACATTGGAGCCTTGCCCGATGTGTGCAGGGGCGGCTTACTGGACCCGGATCGGTCGCGTGGTGTTTGGAGCTGACGACGAGAAAAGGGGTTACCGTTTGTTCGAACAAAAGGGGTCGTTACTTCATCCTTCCACCGAAATAAAAGGTGGGGTGATGGCCGGGGAAGCCATGGATCTACTCCGTTCGTATTTCAAAGCCAAGCGCTGATCATACGCGAATCGCATTCAGCATTTCGGGTGTCAAAGGCTTGTTTAGGAATTTCTTGACAAGACTGTTCTTGTTGGCCCGGTTGAGGTCTTTGAAACTTTCAGATGTGGAAAGCAAAATGACTTTGATTCTGCTTTTCTGGTTTCTTTCCAGGTTTGCGAAGGCTTCCAGAAATTCGAATCCGTCCATTCCGGGCATCATGATGTCCAGTAGGATCAGTTCGGGCCATTCGTTTTCAGGGGCGTTTTTGAGGAATTCCAATGCCTCGCGAGCGTCCAGATGGCTTTGAATCTGCTCGGCAAAATGGTTGCTTTCTATCAGCTTTTTGTGAATGAAAGTATCAATGGTGTTGTCATCGATGAGCATCACCGTTGCATAGCGGAATTCCGCTTCCAGGGTTTGAATGGTACGGTTTGCAGTTTCGTCCGTGGTAATGTTCTTTTTCATCATCAATGCATGATTAGGGTGAAGAGATTCCCCCATGTTTCAAGTATTATTACGTCACATTGAAAGGTGGGTTTCAACGATTTTTTCAGAATCCTTTGGTTTGTGGGTAAGCCCTCATGCTTATGGCCCTGAATTGTTTCGGGCCATACAAAAAGGCGTCAGTCGGTATTGCTACTGACTGAACGCCCTAACTAACCAACAAACGATTTAATATCAACACTTTAGTCTGAATTTTTGAATGACATGTTCGGGCATTATGCTTTCGATGTGAAAGCCATACAAACCGGTATATCCTGCTTCCGCGAAGGGTTCGACATCGAATAATAGTTTCAATCCGCTGAACGGGATTTCGATTGTTGTGGCTTGCATTCCGGTAATGGCATCCAGCAGAGCCTTTCCGATAGTTTGATCTTGTGGATGTGGGGAATGCCCAATACGGCAGTTCCAGTGGTGGAGCAAAGGTTGCGCCGTCAGGTTGGCCGAGATCAACCGTCCTTGCGGGCTGAATAGCATCACCGGGAACATGTCGTTTTTAGTGCCGGGCCTTATCGCTTTCATCTCAATCGTAATTTGAAAGCAATTTAAGCGGAGATGAAGGGCACATGTGCTCTTTTTTATTCTGATCCTTACACCGGGGTTTTCCAGCGCTGCTTTATTAATTTTGCATCAGAACAAAATTTGTAAGCCATGCCTTATCCAGAACAATTGTGCGCTCCTATGCGTCAGGAACTGACTTCATCGGGTTTTATAGAACTCAGAGATGCTCAGCAAGTTGAAAATACCCTTCCCACGGCTCAGGGAACGGCTTTGCTCGTGGTGAATTCGGTGTGTGGTTGCGCCGCGGGTGCCGCTCGTCCCGGTGTCCGTCTTGCCCTTAGCCGATCCAATAACCGTCCCGATCACCTCTTTACCGTATTTGCAGGTCAGGATGTGGAGGCTACTTCGCAGGCCCGGAAATACCTGGCTCCCTATCCGCCTTCTTCTCCTTGCATCGCCTTGTTCAAAGACGGTCAGGTAGTGCACATGTTGGAACGTCACCATATCGAGGGTCATTCTGCCGACATGATTGCAGAAAACCTTTCAGCCGCGATGGATGAATTTTGCGGAGTGAAGGCCTGAAAATAGCCTTGTATGATACATGGGAAGCGACCTCAATTGGTCGCTTTCTTATTTTGGGAGGATGCCGTTTGCAGCGAGTTCTTTTTCGATTGTAGCACGAACCTGAGCTCTCAGTGCAGGCAGATCGGCTTCGGTCATTCCCTCTGTGGAAATCGGTTGGTGAATAACAATCCGGGAGTGTCCGGGTCTTAGAAGAAGTCGTTCTCCGATTTGGTCCGGGAAAAGCCTCCAGTTGTCCAGAAAGGTGATGGGCGCCAGCGGGACTTGCATCTCCAGTGCCAGGCGAAAGGCTCCGCTCTTGAATGGGCCCAACGCCGGTGCACAAGCGGGAATGGTTCCCTCGGGAAAAATGGCCAGGCTGATTCCCTTCCTGAGGTCTTTGCGCGCCCGCTTATAGGCTTTGTGCGAGTCTGATCTGCTGCTCCGGTCAACCGATATGTTCATCTTTCGGAAAAAAATGCCGAACAAGGGGATCTTTCTGAGCTCAGCTTTGCCCATGAAGTGGAAATAATTGGGGAAAGCGATGTTGGAGGTCAGGATGTCGAGGTAGGAGGCGTGATTGGCTACCAGGATGTAAGCCTGATTTTTTTCGATTTTTCCCTCCCGATGGATGGTGTACCGCAGTCCTGTGGTGAAGAAAATCCAATGAGCCCAAACCTTCTTGAGTCTCCAGGCATGGACAAACCATTTTTCTCTGCTGAGTAGGATAAGGAACACCGGATAGAGGGGAAGGAAAAAAAAGAGTCCGCTCAGGAAAAACCAAATGCACCATAGCCTGCGACAAATGAACGACAGAGTCTTCACGTTGTAAAGATACCCGCTTATGAACTTCCCGGGCGGATTTTGAAACAAAACCGCTCTGTAGATTCGATTATCTTCGCAGCAATGGAAACAGTCGTCAGCGGCATACGCAGCACAGGGAATCTGCATCTGGGAAATTACTTCGGAGCATTAAGGAACTTCCTGAAAATGCAGGAAGACTACAACTGCTTTTTCTTTATCGCCGATTACCATTCACTGACTACGCATCCAACCCCTGCCAGCCTTCGTTCGAATGTCCGTCAGGTGCTCGCAGAATACCTGGCATGCGGTCTGGATCCCGACAAATGCACCTTGTATGTACAAAGCGATGTACCGGAAGTTACGGAGCTCTACCTGCTGCTGAATATGAACGCTTATCTCGGCGAATTGGAAAGGGCTACCACTTTCAAGGAAAAGGCCAGGAAGCAACCGGATAACATCAATGCCGGATTGCTGACTTATCCTGTCCTGATGGCGGCAGACATTCTACTTCACAAAGCAGCGAAGGTGCCGGTAGGAAAAGACCAGGAACAGCACCTCGAGATGACAAGGCAGTTCGGGAACCGGTTCAATCGGATGTACAATGTCGATTATTTTCCTGAGCCGGTCGCTTTCAATTTCGGTGGCGAACTCGTGAAAGTTCCCGGTCTTGATGGTTCAGGCAAGATGGGAAAATCGGAAGGTGAGGGGAATGCGATTTTCCTTGCAGATGCCGATGAGGTGATCCGTAAGAAAGTGATGCGCGCTGTAACCGATTCGGGTCCTACCGGTCCCGGCAATCCGAAGACGGAGGCCATTTCCAACCTGTTCGCTTTGATGGGATTGGTTTCCGATCCCGATACGCTTTCGTTTTTCGATCAGCAGTACGATGCCGGTACGATACGTTACGGTGACCTGAAGAAACAGCTGGCGGAAGACATGGTGGCATTCATCAGTCCGTTCCGCAACCGGATCGAGGATGTACTCAAAAACGAAGAACTCCTGAACCGGGCCATGAAGACCGGACAGGAGAAGGCCAAGGCTTCGGCCTCGGTCACTGTTCGTGAGGTGCGTGAGGTGATCGGTATCCGGTACTGAATGACCGCATCTTTGACCTGCCGCCTCAGATCGGTGTGACTTGCTTGATGTACTTGACGTTGATTTTTTCCATCAGCGCCTTGCAGTACTCGTAATTCCGTTGTGCGACTGCTTTTCGGAAGATGTTCAGGTTCTGAAGCGAGATGAAGAAATAGTCGCTACGAAGGACCTCGCTGTCAATTTGCTTGTCGATGATTCCGTACTTGACGGCTCCATTGATAAGTTCGAAGCGTGCGGTCTTGTTCAAGTGGCTTTCGATTTCGTTTC
>JAULUX010000024.1:0-6049 GCA_032111385.1 Bacteroidia bacterium | reverse complement strand
GCCCTTCCTGACATTTGCATCCTGAACCACGGTGGACTACGGTCATCGCTTCCTCAGGGAAAAGTCACTCTTGGTAATCTTTACGAACTGATGCCCTTCGACAATGAGTTGATGATCATCGGACTGGATAAATCCGGGTTGGACAGTCTGCTTCAATTCTTAGCGAAAAAAGGCGGTGCGCCAATAGGAGGATTCCGGATGACACTGGCGAACGACTCCTTGCAAGATCATTCACTTCCCCCGACAACGCAATCGGGGAAATACAGAGTGTTGACCTCTGACTTCCTGGCCAACGGAGGCGATTCGTATCCTGCATTACGAAGCAGTACCGACCGCACCTGGCTTGGATTGAAGGTCCGCGACGCACTCATCCTGGAAGTCCGTGAAAAGTACCAGGCAAAGCAATTGATCAACACCCCAAAAGATGGAAGAATCAGGAAACTATAGCAGAAGGCGATTCCTGCGCACACTGGGAGGAGCCGGCTTGCTACTTGCCGGTTCCACTGGCTTTTCATACGAGCTGATCGCTGCAAAGAGAAACCGGACCATCACCATACTGCACACTAACGATACGCATAGCCGAATAGACCCCTTCCCCGCCGGCGACCCTAAGTTTCCCGGAATGGGAGGTGTTGCGCGAAGAGCGGAACTGATCCGAAGGATCCGGTCTGAACACGAACACGTTCTGTTGCTTGACAGCGGCGACTTCTTTCAGGGAACTCCTTACTTCAACTTGTTTGGAGGTGAAGTGGAACTGAAAGCCATGTCGCAGATGGGTTACGACGCCGCTACACTGGGCAACCACGACTTTGACAACGGAGCCGACGGGCTGGCCCGGCAAATGCAACATGCATCCTTCCCATTACTGAATTGCAATTACGCTTTTGAAGACACGCCATTGAACGGACTGATCAAACCCTGGAAAATTTTTCGAAGAGGGCCTTACCGGATCGGTGTATTCGGAATCGGTATTGAACTCGAAGGACTGGTCAGCCGGAGTATGACACAAGGAGTACGCTACAATGACCCTGTTGCCGCAGCTCAAAAAACGGCCTCCTACCTGAAACTCGAGGAGCACTGCCATCTGGTGGTATGCCTCTCTCATTTGGGATACCGCTACAGCGACACGAAAGTCAGCGACACGATTCTCGCCGGAAACACCCGACACATTGACTTGATACTGGGTGGCCACACCCACACATTCCTCGATACGCCAATAATTGAAAAAAATCCTGATGGAAAGCAAGTGCTGATCGCACAATCCGGCTGGGGAGGAGTACGACTGGGCAGAATTGATATTGAATTCGACTATTCCGACAAGAAAAACACGCTGACAGGCAGTACTGTAAATGTTTCCTGATTTTCAAGAGCAAATTGAATTTTTTTTCAAGAAAATTTAGTTCATATTTGTGGCATGCTTCAAATCAAGCTCTGAAGCGACCCTATCACTCTTTACAATTTCGATAAACGGTATGTCCAAAGAAAAGGAAATCGTCTCCAATGAAAAAAACGAAATTCTAGTATGGGAAAATTGTTTAAAGCTTATCCGTGACAATGTAAATCCGCAAAACTTCAAAACTTGGTTTGAACCCATCCGGGCCATCAAACTGGATCAGAACACCCTGACCATCGAAGTCCCCAGTCAGTTCGTTTACGAATGGCTGGAGGAGCACTACATCGGATTGCTGCGCAAAACCATCAAGCGAGAACTCGGTCCGGAAGGACGACTGGAATACTCCATCCTGATGGAAACCGCAAGCCAGAACAACAAACCCTACTCTGTCAAACTGCCCGCTAAGAGCAACAACGGCTTGAAAAATCCCGCTGTTCCGATGCCTCAGCAGATCAGCGGCGGAATTCGCAACCCATTCATCATCCCCGGCTTAAAGAAGATTGACATCGACTCCCAGCTGAATTCGAATTACTCTTTCGAAAACCTGGTGGAAGGAGATTGCAACAGACTGGCCCGATCTGCAGGTTTCGCTGTATCGCAGAAGCCCGGAGGAACTTCTTTCAATCCCCTCCTTATATATGGAGGTAGTGGATTAGGAAAAACACACCTGGCGCACGCCATCGGTATTGAGATCAAGAACAACTTCCCCGGGAAGACCGTTCTTTACGTGCCCAGTGAAAAATTCATGCATCAGTTTGTCGATGCTGTAAAGAACAACAGCCAGAACGATTTCGTACACTTTTACCAGATGATGGACGTGCTCATCATCGACGACATCCAGTTCTTTGCCGGCAAAGACAAAACCCAGGATGTGTTCTTCCACATCTTCAACCACCTGCACCAGAACAACAAGCAGATCATCCTTACCTGCGACAAACCTCCTGTCGATCTTCAAGGCATGGAGCAGCGTCTGCTTTCCCGTTTCAAGTGGGGACTCTCTGCCGACCTTCAGGTACCCGATCTGGAAACACGTATCGCCATTCTTCGCAAGAAAATGTACGTGGACGGCATTGAACTATCGAATGAGATCACCGAGTATATCGCACTGAGTATCACAAACAATATACGTGAACTCGAAGGTGCACTCATCTCCATCATCGCCCAGTCTTCGCTGAACAAGAAGCTGATTACGCTGGAGCTTGCTAAGCAGATGATCGACAAGTTCGTGAAGAACACAGTTCATGAGATCTCCATCGATTACATCCAGAAGATTGTTTGCGATTATTTCGAACTGCCGCTTGAAGTATTGAAATCCAAAACCCGTAAGCGTGAAGTCGTTCAGGCCCGTCAATTGGCCATGTACTTCAGCAAGCAGCTCACCAAGTCATCTTTGTCCAACATTGGGATGCATTGCGGAGGAAAGGACCACGCCACGGTATTGCACGCCTGCCGCACGGTCAACAACCTGATCGACACGGACAAGAAATTCAAGGCGCAGGTGATGGATCTTCAAAAACGGATCAACCTGTCCAGGTAACCCATTCAATCACAACAAACACAAGCGTCCCGGCCTTCCACCGGGACGCTTTATTTAGTATCAGCCTATGAACATCCTCATGGTTTGCCTCGGCAATATCTGCCGCTCGCCCCTCGCAGAGGGCATCCTGAAAGAGAAAGCCCGCACCGCCGGCCTCGACTGGCACGTGGACTCTGCCGGCACTGGCGGCTGGCACAGCGGCGAACAGCCCGACCGGCGCTCTATCGCCGTCGCCCGTAAATACGGCATAGACATCAGCCCGCAACGCGCACGGCAGGTTCGCCCCGGCGACTTTCAGCGCTTTGACCTCATCCTCGCCATGGACAGGGCCAACCTGCACGACCTGCAGCGCCTGGCCCCTTCCCCCGAAGATGCAGCGCGCGTGCGCCTCATCCTCGAGCTGGCCCACGGCAGCCCCGCCGAAGTGCCCGATCCCTACTACCACGACGACAAAGCCTTTGAGGAGGTGTTCCAGCTCCTGGACGCCGCCTGTGCGGAAATTGTGGGGAAACAGGGGGGCTAGTTGCTTATTGGCTCTTTTTTACCGATATTGCTACGTCAAACCAAGGTCTATGTGGATAGAAGAAATCATTTTAGATAATATAAAATGTTTTGATAGACAGTCTATAAAGTGTGGCACTAAGACGAACCCCTTCCCATGGGTCACCTTGTTGGGCGAAAACGGTACGGGGAAGAGTACAGTGCTGCAGGCGGCAGGCTTGCTACTGGCAGGCCCGGAAGGTGCCACACAACTGTTAAAGCCCCAGGGTTGGCTGAAAGATGCCGCCAAACCGGGAAAATTGACGATGAGGCTGCACCAGGGCGATAATGATCCGGGAAGATATGCAGGGGAAAAAAAAGAAAGGAGAACCTTTCAGTACACTTTTTATGTCACAGGAGACCAAAAACTGAGCATCAACAACCGGGTATTCAACGAACCCATCATTGTGGCCGACACCAATAGCCGGGCTATTCCATGGCTGCGGGAAAATGCCCTGCTGCCCAACGGTAGAGGCTGGTTTGCGGCAGGGTACGGCGCCTTTCGCAGATTGACCCGGAAAAGCAGGATTATTGTGCCCTCCTTGCAGCAACCGCTCCGTTATACCAATTTTATCAGCCAGTTTATAGAGGATGAACCGCTCGAAGCCTTTGAGACCTGGCTCATCTATCTGGACTACAGGATTTCTAAAAATAAGGATGACAAACTTGCAGTTAAACAAAAAGAATGGGGTATCCAGGCCATCAACCGCCTGCTGCCCGCGGGAAACTCCTTCGATAGTATCGACGCTAACGGCAGGATATGGTTCCAAACGGGTGCGACAAAAGCCAGTACGATAGCGCTATCAGACGGGTTTAGGAGCGTCATGGCACTTGCTGGGGATTTAGTCTGGCGGCTCATCGAGTCGTTCCCAGACAGCGACAACCCCCTCCTCGAAGAAGGGGTCGCCCTTATTGACGAACTGGATATCCATCTCCATCCAACCTGGCAGCGGCAGATCGCTTCCTTGCTACGCGAAACATTCCCCCGTTTTCAGTTCATCATGGCTACCCATAGCCCACTGGTGGCAGCAGGTGCCGGCGAAGATGCCGTAACTTATCGCTTCATCAAGAGAGAAGACCGGACCGAAATAGAACAGGTACATAACCTTCACGCCATGGGGGTGGACGATATTCTGAAAAGCGATGCCTTTGGTCTGGTATCCGTCTATTCTCCAAAGACAGAAGCACAAATCCAACGCTATTACAGACTAAAAAGTAAGCCCAAAAAGACAAGGGAAGAGGAGCTTGAGCTTCAAAATACTATCCCGTTTGTAGAACAGGCGCTCGGATATGGTACTGATGATTCTGAGGTAGCCACCAAACTCAATGAATATATCAAAAAACACTGGAAATGATTTATGTGGGACGCCCCGATGCCCCTGTTGCCCTACTTGAACATGCAGAAGAATGGCAGCGACAGTACAAGGAAGCCATAGATAAACTGGCAGAAACCCCCGGTAGCCTCCCACTCCGCAAGCATAAAAAAAAGGTCGAGTCGCAGTATAACCATCCGCAGATCCGGCAACGCTTAAAAGATATGTTTTCCTCCAAGTGTGCTTACTGCGAAAGCAGGATAGACCATGTGGCATACTCCCATATCGAGCATTTTAGGCCCAAATCCATTTTTCCCGAATGTTGCTTTTCCTGGGACAACCTTATCTTGGCATGCCCAAGATGTAACCGGGAAAAAAGCGACCGTTTTCCAACTGAGGAACAAAACGGCCCTTTGGTCAACCCAACGCAGGAAGAACCGGATGCTTTTTTTCTCTTTGAATATGATGACCAAACCGGAACCGCTAATGTAGTCGCAAATGAGAACTACGCCAGGGCTTCTGTGACGGTCGAAACGATTGGCCTGAACCGCCCGGAACTGGTCAAGAGAAGAAGCCTGTTTGTCCGAAATCTCGTCTTTATCGCCTGTAAAGCCTCTGAAGGGGATCCTCAAGCTATGGAACTATTGCGCTTGAGCACAGCAGGGGAATCAGAATATGCAGCATTCGCCAGAGGGATCATCCGTCGACTTGAACGGGATACCCATCCGTAAATCCATCAAAATAACCCACCCACCATGTGCGGCATAGGAGGAATTTTCAACATTGACAAAAAACCGGTGGACGCACACTTGCTCCAGCGCATGGGCCAGGTGATCCGCCACCGCGGCCCCGACGATGAAGGCTACCTGCTGGTCCATACGCCCAGCAATCGGTCCCTGCACGCGCACGGAGCGGAATCTACCGAGGCCGTCAAACGGAGCACGCCCCCGATGGTGAACGACTTCCAGGCCAACCTCGGGCTGGCCTTCCGCCGCTTGTCCATCCTCGACCTGAGCGAAAAAGGCCACCAGCCTATGTCAAACGCCCAGGGTACCGTATGGATCGTATTCAATGGCGAAGTCTATAACTACGTTGAGCTGCGCACGGAACTGGAAAAGGAAGGCGCCGTCTTCCACTCCGGCTCCGATACCGAGGTCGTCCTCAACGCCTACCTCCACTGGGGGGCGCAATGCCTGCAGCGCTTCGTGGGCATGTGGGCCTTCGCCATCTGGGACGGGGAAAAAAGGCAGTTGTTCTGCTCGCGCG
>JAULUX010000023.1:0-21132 GCA_032111385.1 Bacteroidia bacterium | reverse complement strand
GTGAGTGATCTTCTCCAGCTGGCCAATAATGCACTGGGCGGTGTTTACGTACCCAGCGGAAGCAACCCCGGCTATTCCGATATCAGCGGTGCAGTAGATGCCATCAACAATGCTTTCGATGGCTGCCGTGTACTGGTCAGTGTTTCCAACACCTCACTCAGGAATAGTTTGATCGAGGAAAAAGACCAGGCTGTAACCGTCTTCCCGAATCCTTTCAAGAATGAATTAAATATTCGTGTGGAGACTTCTGAAAACAAGCCGTTGAGTATCGAAATCATGACCATTTCCGGTAGCCATGTAGCCACCGTTTATGATGGAGATGCCACTGAGAGCGGTGTTCAGGAATTCCGTTTCGATAGCCAGCAGCTGCCAGAAGGTGTTTACCTGTGCAAAGTCCGCACCGGCAAGCGCAGCAGTGTTCAGCGTATCGTGCTGTACCGCAACGATTGATCCTCAACCGCCGACCAGTTTATCCGGTCATTGAATTTCCGCCGAAGGCCCCGACCAGGGCCTTCGGCTTTTTTATTCGTTCGAAAAATAAAACAGAGGCGACAACAATCGGCCGTTTGGATTGTTCCTTTGGTGTGTTATACGCATTCGCGGTTTTCCCGCATCAACTGTTCAAGCCAGGAACCGAACTACAGCAAGCACGACTTGTTTTGCTGATCGAGGATCCTTTGTTTTTCAATCAGTACGCCTTTCACAAAGCCAAGCTTGCTTTCCACAGGGCTTCACTGAAAGCCTACGAAGCATTGTTGAAAAAGAATGGGTGCCGGACCCTGTACATCGAAGCCAATACCGAGGATGCAAAAACCGAAGCATGGTTTCGGACTTTGAAGGAATCGGGGATTGACACCGTAGCATGTTACGACCCGGTGGATTACCTGCTGGAGCGAAGGCTATGGCGAAATGCGCGGCTACAGGGAATCAAACTTATTCTGCATGAGAGTCCTCAATTCCTTTGCGACCGGACTTATGCCGATTCTTATTTCAAGAACGCCAAAAAGTATCATCTCACCAGCTTCTATACCGATCAACGCAAGCGCCTGGGAATCCTCCTTGACCCCCAGGGAAATCCGCTCGGCGGCAAGTGGACGTACGATACCGAGAATAGAAAAAAGCTACCCAAAGGCACACACATCCCTCCCCTGCCCCGTTTGAAAGCGACCAAAGCGCATCTGGAAGCCGATGGGTATGTGAATTCGAAATTTCAAGACAATCCGGGTCAGACGGGTCAGCTGGTACTTCCCCTCACCCATGAAGATTCCGAAAAATGGCTTGATGCATTCCTGGAACAGCGATTTTCAAAATACGGAGACTATCAGGATGCCATCACCAAAGAAGAATCATACCTCTTCCACAGCCTGATCTCTCCACTGCTGAACACCGGACTGCTGGCCCCGGAGGACATTCTACAGCGCGCCATCGATGTGGCCGGAAAAGGCGATGTGCCGATGAATGCGCTGGAAGGGTTCGTGCGTCAGGTGATGGGTTGGAGAGAGTTTGTCCGTATTGTCTATCGGTTGCGAGGTACCGAAGAAAGAACAAGGAACTTCTGGTCCTTCTCACGGAAGATCCCTTCTTCATTCTATACAGGCACCACAGGGATCGAACCCATCGACACAGTCATCAAACGCACGCTGAAGACCGGATATGCTCACCACATCGAAAGGCTGATGGTGATTGGGAACTTCATGGTCTTATGCGAGTTCGACCCCGATGAAGTCTACCGCTGGTTCATGGAGATGTACCTGGACGCTTACGACTGGGTGATGGTGCCCAATGTATACGGCATGAGCCAATATGCCGATGGTGGCTTGATGAGCACCAAGCCCTACATCTCGGGATCCAATTACATCCTTAAGATGAGTGATTTTGACAAAGGCGATTGGTGCGAGACCTGGGATGCCTTGTACTGGCGGTTCATTCATTTGCACAAGGACTTTTTCCTTCGCAACCCCCGCATGAGCATGATGGTTAGACAAGTGGAGAAAATGGACAAAAAGCGTTTCACGCATTTGATGAAAACTGCAGAAGACTATCTGCAATCACTGAACGGCGATCATGCGTAAGCCCTGGAACCGCCCCGATCTGCCGGTCTACAGTGCCGCTACCACCGGCAAGCAAGGCGGCAACATGAACATTTGCACTTACGTCATTGCGGTGTCAATGACGCCCAAACGGATGGCAGTCGCTTTTTACAAAGGAACATTATCGCTCCAAAACGTGCAGCATCATCCTCATTTCATCCTGCAACTGCTCGCGTCAGACCAGTACAAACTGGTGCGTCTTCTCGGACAAAAAAGTGGCCGGACCATAGACAAACTTTCAAAGCTTAAGGATTCCGTCGGTGATTACCGGGGATTCAACTGCCTGAATAACGCTGCAGCACGCATGGCTTGCGATATCATCGAATGGGTTGATGCCGGTGACCACATGCTGGCAATTTGTGATGTGGTGTCCTATGCAAACCTGCGCGATACGGATTTATTGACTACCGGTTTGCTCCGCGAGAAGAAAATCATTCGCGCATGAGAATCGAATCATGGATTGATGTCCGGGGTGAATAAGCCGGTTTAAGGATCCATGTATTCTACTCAAATTGAATTGTCATGCTTTTGAAAGAAATTAAATAGCTGCTTTAACTAATTCAACTCCGGCTTGTTTCTTCATGGCAAACCAACATCAAAAACCATGAACAAACATTTTCTTGCCACACTGGCCACATGGCTGGGCATTTCTTCGGCCGCCCTTGGCCAGGCTCAATTGCAGGTGATCCACAACTGCGCTGACCCTGCAGCTGCTATTGTTGATGTCTATGTCAACGGAACTCTTGCTCTTGACGATTTCAACTTCCGCGAGGCCACACCGTTTCTTACCCTACCCTCCGGAGTCACCATCGACATCGGCATTGCTCCTGCTAACAGCAGTAACGCGAACGATACTTTGGTCAATTTCCCGGTTCAATTGATAGCCAATGAAAAGTATGTAGCTGTCGCCAGCGGTGTATTGTCGCCTGCGTCTTTCACAGCGAATCCCGACG
This sequence comes from Bacteroidia bacterium, assembly GCA_032111385.1. GTDB lineage: Bacteria > Bacteroidota > Bacteroidia > AKYH767-A > OLB10 > JAJTFW01. The sequence goes on along the minus strand of JAULUX010000023.1, from coordinate 18,089 downwards.
GAATAGGCACCGGATTCCAATTGCTGATTTCCGACGGAATGCGTACGTCATCCGCAACAGCAGGACAGGTTGACTTACGTGTTTTGCACGGTTCCACCGATGCTCCGGCAGTGGATGTGATCGCCCAGGGTGTAGGCACTTTGGTTAACGATGCAGCATATACGGATGTCACCGGGTACATCACTGTACCTCCTGTAGATGTATTGCTGGACATCACCCCCGCCAACAACAACACCATTGTTGTGGGCACCTATGCTGCTCCCCTCAGCATCCTTGCCGACAGTGCTGCTATTGTATTCGCATCCGGATTCCTTGATCCCGCTGCGAACAACAATGGGGCGGCCTTCGGTCTTTTTGCAGCATTGCCTTCCGGCCTTGTAGTTCCGCTTACTCCTGTCGGCTTAGCGCGATTGCAGGTCATCCACAACTGCGCCGATCCTGCCGCAGCGCAAGTTGACGTTTATTTGAACGGATCATTACTGCTTAACGACTTTGGATTCCGCACTGCCACTCCTTACATCGACGTTACCTCCAACATCGTACAGAATATCGGTATCGCACCGGGAAATAGTCTTTCGGCAGCTGATACGCTCGTGAATATTCCAATCACACTGAGCAGCAACGGAACTTATGTCGCCATCGCAAGCGGAGTACTGGACCCGAACCTTTTTGCAGCCAATCCGGACGGAATCAATACCGGCTTCCAACTCAACTTATTCGACAACATGCAGGAATCGGCATTGAACCCCGCAAACACGGAGTTCGCGGTATTGCATGGTGCTACGGATGCACCGGCCGTAGATGTGTATGCCCGTAATGTCGCTCAACTTGTTGACGATGCTGCTTACGGAGCCATCACTTCGTATCTGTCCGTTCCGGCCTCCGATTACATCCTCGATATCACTCCTGCTGCAGGAAGTCCTATCCTGGCCAGCTATTCCGCACCTTTGAGTTCGCTCGCGGGACAGGTATTTGTTGCCTTCGCTTCCGGATTCCTCGACCCTGCCCAAAACAACAACGGACCTTCTTTCGGACTGTATGCAGCACTTGCAGACGGAACCGTCATACCGCTTGAAGACACTGCAACAGCACGCCTTCAAATCATCCACAATTCAGCCGATCCGGCCGCAGCCCAGGTGGACATCTATGTCAACGGAAGCATCCTGCTCGACGATTTCGCCTTCCGCAGCGCCACATCCTATATCGATGTCCCTGCAGAGACTACACTTGACATCGGTATCGCTCCGGGCAACAGTACGTCTGCAAATGACACCCTTGTGAACATTCCTGTCGTATTGTCCAACAATGGAACCTACGTCGCCATCGCCAACGGTGTCCTGGCGCCTTCATCATTCGCTTTGAACCCCAATGGTGTTTCTACCGGATTCCAATTGCTCTTACACGACGGCATGCGTGAAGCTGCACTTACGGCAGGCGATGTCGATTTCCGTGTACTGCACGGCGCAACCGATGCTCCGGCAGTTGACGTGAAAGTCCGCAACGGCGCCACCTTGGTGAACGGAGCACAATACACCGACTTCACCGCCTATATATCGGTTCCGTCCAACGACTACCTGCTTGATATTTGTGCAGCAGGAACATCCACCATCGTGGCCAGCTACACCGCTCCATTGACTGCAATTCCGGACTTGTCGGCCGTCGTATTCGCTTCCGGCTTTTTGGATCCTTCTCAAAACAACAACGGTGAAGCTTTCGGACTCTTCGCTGCACTGCCTGACGGAACCGTAGTTCCATTCACCAAGACAAGCGTCGCCCGCGCTCAGATCATCCACAACTGCGCAGATCCTGCTGCAGACAGCGTCGATATCTACATCAACGGAAGCCTTGCTCTCGACAACTTCGCCTTCCGTTCCGCCACGCCCTACATCGACGTCACTGCCGACACTGCAATGAACATCGGTATCGCTCCGAAAACATCGAACGGCGTGAACGACACCCTGGTGAGCTACAATGTCACCTTGAATAACGGCGAAACCTACGTTGCCATCGCCAGCGGAGTTCTCAACCCTGCAAATTTCGTTTCCAACCCGAACGGCGTATCGACCGGATTCCAGTTGCTTCTCTTCAACGGCATGCGCGAAGCTGCCGTCAACCCGCTTGAAGTTGACTTCCGCGCATTGCATGGTGTTACCGACGCCCCTGCAGTCGACATCATCGCACAAAACGTAGCCACACTGGTCAGCGGAGCACAGTATACCGATTTCACCTCTTACATCAATGTTCCGGCCGGCGACTACGTGCTGGATGTAAACGCAGCAGGAACATCAACGACTGTTGCCAGCTTCAATGCACCCCTGAGCGGAGTGCCCGGAGTTTCCGGTGTGGTCTTCGCTTCGGGCTTCCTGAATCCTGCTCAAAACCAGTCGGGACAACCCTTCGGATTGTTCGCCGCACTCTCTAACGGGACTGTCGTACCATTCCCTCCTGTCAGCGCGCCAAGTACCGCTCGCCTTCAGGTGATCCACAATTGCGCCGACCCGCTGGCCGACAGCGTGGACATCTATGTAGGTTCAATCCTTGCCGTTGACAACTTCGCCTTCCGCACTGCAACTCCGTTCGCCGACGTACCTGCAGGCCAGACCTTCACTGTGGGCGTAGCGCCCAAGAACTCAACCAGTGTGAACGACACGTTGATCAGCTACGACATTCAACTGACAGGCGGCGAAACCTATGTGGCCGTCGCCAGCGGAGTATTGACACCGTCGAATTTCGCCGTGAATCCTGACGGCCGTCCGACCGGATTCAGCCTCATCCTTCAAAACCAAATGCAGGAAACGGCACAAAGTCCGGGCAATGTCGACTTCAGGGTTCTTCATGGTTCTACGGATGCTCCCACGGTTGACATTATCGAAACCGGATCCGGCATTCTCGTCGACGACGCAGCCTATACCGACGTTACACCCTACCTCAGTGCACCTGCGGCGGCCTATACACTGCTTATCACACCCGGAAACAACAATTCGGTCGTGGTAGCAGCATACATTGCCGACATCAGCACATTGGGTGGTTCGGCAGGACTTGTGTTCGCATCCGGATTCCTTGATCCCTCTACGAACCAGAACGGACCGGCCTTCGGACTGTTTGCAGCCTTGCCCAACGGTACTGTAATCCCCTTCCAGAATGTTACAGGAATCGAAGACAATGAAGTCCTCAACAGCGTCCGCATCTATCCTAACCCGACTAACGATGTATTGAACATATCGATAGGGTCCACAAGCGACATCCGCTCCATGAACATCGTTGACCTGAGCGGAAAAATCGTTGCAACTCCAACACTGCAATTCAACGGACAAACTATCCGTTGTGATGTGAACGAGCTTGCCGCAGGAATGTACATGCTCAACATCATGACTGATGATGGCGTGAAGACTGAACGATTCAGCATCGTTCGTTAACCCAATCCGAATTCAATTCAAAAGAGGCTGCCTAAACCGGGTAGCCTCTTTTTTTGTCGACAACACCAGCAAGAGACAGAAGCACACTATCGATAAAAAGTAAAAACAGTTCAAAACAATCCGAACTCTTATTCAATTGTAAAATCGCAGACGAACTCAGCTATAGCAAAACAATACCAACCATCTTACTCAATCGATTTATCCGGTTTATTCTATCGAAAGAAACGATTTCAATTGAAAAACGAAACAAATCAGCTTTAAACACTCTTCAGAAAAACCGGCACAGTAGTCCGACACAAACAACCGGATTATAAAAAACACTGGCTACCGGAGTTGAAGTCAAACACATTATTTCCCGGCACTTGACGAATTTCCAACCCTCACACTCAAGCCATAAAATCAAAGAGGCGCCCTTGAATCATCAAGGACGCCTCTTTCTTTATTGGTCGGACAAAAATCAACGAACCAATTTCATCTCCTTCAACAGGTGACCGGCACCTCCAAATTTATCGATGATGAAAAGGGTATAGCGGATATCAACCGAAATGGTGCGCTGGAGTTCGGGCTCGAATGCAAAATCGCTCGCAATAGCTTCCCAGTTGCCATCGAAAGCTGTACCAATCAGCTCCCCTTTGCCATTGATGACCGGGCTGCCTGAGTTACCACCGGTGATGTCGTTATCGCTGAGGAAGCAGGCATGCAGTTCACCGTCCGGACCGGCATAAGGGCCGAAATCCTTCTTCTTCAGCATATCGATAAGACGTGCCGGAGCATCGAATTCAATGTCACCGGGGGTGTACTTTTCGACGATTCCTTTTGATGTAGTGAACGACTTGTAGATCGTAGCGTCTTTAGCGTTATACGGCAACACACGACCATAAGTCATGCGCATGGTACCGTTCGCATCCGGGTTGAATAACTGCCCGGCCTTCATTTCCATCAAGGCAGCCTGGAAGAGACGGTTCGCCTTTCCGAGGTCGGAATTGACAGCCATCATTTCAGGTTGGATCTTTCCGATCACGTCCTTCATATAGCCGTTTGTCACTATGTAAACAGGATCCTTTTGAAGGGTCGACAAGGAGGGCGATGAAAGGAATTTAGACAGCTTCTCCTTGCTGACGAAGATGGACTTCTTCCACATGGCATCGGTCATGGCAGCGTAATCGCGCTTGTGCTTGTCGGCCATGGCGATCAATGAAGCCGGGAGCCTGCTGTTATCCAGATCCTCGACCAAATGCATCAACACCGAGGCCATCACTTTGCGCTCGATCGGTTCGTAGAACTCCTTGAAATCCGCATCCAGGTCCTTGGCCATTTCGGCGGCCAGCTTCTTCGCTTCCTCCTTCTTCGTTTTATCTTTCAGCAGTTCCTCCAGCTTACCCATGCCCATGGCAAAGACCATCGGTTGAGAGTTGCTGATTCCATCTTGCATGTAAACACTGTACAGGCCCAGGGTTTTTACTTTGGCGTATGCAGATTCGTACATGCCGATCACCCCAGCGTATTGCGTTTTGTTGTTGGCTTTAACCCATGCTGAAAAGCGGTTCTCCTCGTCCTTGCGACGCTCATAGATTTCCAGCTTCTTGAGTGCGTCGGCCTCGCCCATGAATTTTTTCCAGTAATTGCTGAGTCCGGCGTACTTATCGGCATACATGAGTTTGATCTTCGGATCCTTGTGCATGTACTCCTCATATACGTCCAGGACGTCGCGACGAACCTTCACCCGTTTTGGGCGCTCATTGTCCGAGTAATACTTAATGCCTTCGCTGTAAGTATAACGTTGCGTCCTGCCGGGATAGCCCAGGATCATCGCATAGCCACCTTCTTCGGCACCGTTCATACTGATCGGGAAAGAGTGAGCAGGTACGTAGGGCTTGTTGTCCTTGCTGTATTTGGCCGGCTTGTTGGAGGCATCGGCATAAATGCGGAACATACTGATATCGCAGGTGTGGCGAGGCCAGCTCCAGTTGTCGGTCTCCCCACCGAACTTACCGATGTTCTCGGGAGGAGTTCCTACGAGGCGGATATCCGAGAATACACGATAATACATGGCAAGATAACGGTTACCGGCCCAGAAGGGAACGATATCGATCACATACGAATCTTTATCATCACCCAAAGCATCCTTGAGTTTCGTATTCACCGACTTGAGAATACCGGACAGGGCTTTGGAGCGCGCGGCCTCATCGTCGCCTGCAGGAAGGCTGTCGATGACCATGCCGGTCACATCCTCCACTTTACTAAGCAGACCGATGTTGAAATTCGCCGGACGCTCTTCATCCAGTGACTTCGCCCAGAAACCATTCGCTAGGATATTGTCTTCGTTCGAGCTCAATTCCTGGATAGCTCCATACCCGCAATGGTGATTGGTCAGGAAAAGGCCCTGACCGGAAATGATCTCGCCTGTGCAAAACATCCTGTTCTGCTTGGTCATCAAACGCACAACGGCATCCTTGATGCTGGCTTTATTAATGCTGTAGATGTCTTCAGCGGTCAGCTTCAATCCACGGGCCTGCATGGAATCCTGGAGTTGGGAGATCAGAAACATGGGCCACATGCCTTCATCAGCTTGTGCCTTTTTTCCCGTAAACAAGCCCAGCACCAGTGCCAGACCTAAAACGATTTTCTTCATGAGTAGATGGTTTTCTTAAGCGATGCAAAGTAAGGAAATCAGAAGGAAACAACCCCCTGCTCCTGAAGGGTCATTACCGTCAGTAGATTCTGTTCATCCGGGTCGTAAACCCCATGAAAATGAGCCCTTTCAGACGATAATTCCAGCCAGTGTTGCCGAAAGATAAGAGGCAAGTGTTCCGCAGAAAAGTGCCTTCAGGCCCAAACGGGCCAGATCTCCTTTCCTGCCCGGAGCAAGTTCTCCAATTCCACCGATCTGCATGCCGACACTGGCAAAATTGGCGAAACCACAAATGGCGATGGACACGACCAGCAGTCCTTTTTCCGTGAGGATGGGAACCTCCTTGCTGGCCAGATTCTTGAAGGCCACAAATTCGTTGATGGTCAACTTCTGCCCCAACAATGTCGCAACACTGTTGACATCCACAGATGGTACGCCCATGGCCCACGCCATCGGATAGAAGATCTTGGAAAAGATCCAGTTCAGTGAAAGATCGAAATCCGGATTGAACAGGTGGGCGATCTTCATCAGACTCCAGTCGACCATACTGATCAAAGCAATGAAACCGATGAGCATGGCGATCACATTCATCGCAATCTTGAAACCTTCGCCTGCACCGTGGGAAATCGCATCCACCAGATTGATATATGGACTTTTAACCTCGAGCTTCACATTGCCCATGGTCTCACTTTCCATGGTTTCGGGAAATACGATTTTAGAGATCACCAGGGCTCCCGGAGCAGCCATGAGGCTGGCTGCAATCAGTTTCGGCGCCAGATCGAATCCGGCAGCGGCACCCATGTTCACATACACCACCAGAACGCTTCCGGCGATGCAGGCGAGGCTTCCGCTCATGCTTGCAAGAAGTTCACTCTTGGTCATTCCGGCCAGGTATGGTCGGATCATGACCTGTGCCTCCACCTGCCCTACAAAGGCGCTCGCCACGTTACTCAGGGCTTCTGCCCCACTCACCTTCATGATGAAATTCATCGCCTTAGCAACTGCTGAAATCACCTTTTGCATTAGACCGACGTGGTACAAAATAGCAACCAACACGCACACCAGTATGATTGTCGCGGTCACATTGAAAGCAAAAACGAAACCACCTGCCGCGTAATTGGCAACGGACCCGTCAAATTGCATGGAAGCCAAGCCACCATACACGAACGAAGCCCCCTGCCGTGCGAAGAACTCTATTTTCTCCATTCCGTACCCGAGTTGCTGAAAGAAAGCAGTGACCGGCGGGACCTTCAACACCAATACAGCGATTACTAGTTGAAGCAGCAAACCGCTCACTACAAGACGGATGTTGATGGCTTTGCGGTTGTTGCTGGCGAGGACCGCCAAGCCAAGTATCAGGATCACACCGATCAGTCCGGTAAATCTTTCCATAGGTCAGGTCGAATTAGTAGCAGGAAAAATAGACAAAAGGCTTCAGGTATAGCCATAAATCCCAACAAAAAAGGGCAGAATCCCATCCGCCCTTTTTCAATAATTGTATGAACCGAATCAAGCCAACGTACGCTTCACCGCAACCTGCTCGTATCCTTCGATCACATCACCGATATGGACATCGTTGTAGTTGTGAATACTCAGACCACATTCCATTCCGGCTTGAACATCCTTCGCATCATCCTTGAAGCGTTTGAGCGAGGAGAGCTCTCCACTGAATACAACGATTCCGTCACGGATGAGGCGAATCTTCGTATTGCGGTTGATCTTGCCGTCGGTGACCATGCAACCTGCGACCGTACCGACTTTCGGGATCTTGAAGGTTTCGCGCACTTCGACATTGCAAACGATCTTCTCTTCAAACTCGGGAGCAAGCATGCCTTCCATCGCAGCCTTGACTTCGTTGATGGCATCGTAGATGATGGAATACAGACGGATGTCGATTTCCTCCTGCTCGGCGAGCTTACGCGCACCGCCGCTGGGGCGTACCTGGAAGCCGATGATGATGGCATTCGATGCACTCGCAAGCATCACATCCGATTCCGAAATCTGTCCCACACCTTTGAGGATCACATTGACCTGGATCTCCCCTGTCGAAAGCTTCAACAAAGAATCGGACAAAGCCTCAACTGAACCATCCACGTCACCTTTGACAATGACGTTGAGCTCTTTGAAATTACCGATTGCCAAACGACGACCGATCTCATCCAGCGTGATGTGTTTGTGAGTCCGGATACCCTGCTCGCGCTGAAGCTGCAGACGCTTATTGGCGATATCACGTGCTTCACGCTCGTCCTCCATTACATTGAACTGGTCACCGGCCTGAACGGCACCGGTCATACCCAGAATCATGGCCGGAGTTGCAGGTCCGGCTTCCTTGATGCGATTTCCGCGCTCATTGAACATCGCTTTGATACGGCCACTATGGCATCCGGCCAGCACGACATCACCCATTCTCAGTGTTCCGTTTTGAACCAACACCGTGGTGACATAGCCGCGGCCTTTGTCGAGTGAGGATTCAATAACAGTACCCTTGGCCAGACGTTCCGGATTGGCTTTCAGGTCGAGCAATTCGGATTCAAGCAACACCTTCTCAAGGAGTTTGTCCACGTTGAGGCCTTTCTTGGCTGAAATCTCCTGGCTCTGGTATTTACCACCCCAGTCTTCAACGAGGAAGTTCATCGAAGCAAGCTGCTCCTTGATCTTCTCGGGGTTCGCATCCGGCTTGTCAATCTTGTTGATGGCGAATACGATCGGAACACCTGCTGCTTGAGCGTGGTTGATCGCTTCCTTGGTCTGCGGCATGATGGCATCGTCGGCAGCGATCACGATGATGGCTACGTCGGTGACCTTGGCACCACGGGCACGCATAGCCGTAAATGCTTCGTGACCCGGCGTATCCAGGAAAGTGATCTTCCGGCCGCCTTCGAGTGTGACCTCATAGGCGCCGATGTGCTGCGTGATTCCTCCCGCCTCGCCTGCGATGACATTGGCCTTGCGGACATAATCCAGCAAAGACGTCTTTCCGTGATCGACGTGACCCATGACGGTAACAATCGGTGCACGGGAGCGAAGATCCTCGGGCGCGTCCGTATCGTCCTGAATGGCTTCCTGGACATCCGCAGAAACAAACTCAACTTTATAACCGAACTCTTCGGCAACGACGGAAATCGTTTCTGCATCGAGTCGCTGGTTGATAGAAACGAAAAGACCGAGGCTCATACAGGTACTGATGACCTGGTTCACCTGAGCATTCATCAACTTGGCCAACTCGTTGGCAGAAACGAACTCGGTCACTTGGATGACTTTCTCCGACTGCTGCTCGGCGAGTGCCTCTTGCCTTTGGGCATGCAGGTCGCGCTTCTCGCGGCGGAGCTTGGCTGACTTTGACTTACCGCCTCCACTGAGTCGGGCGAGTGTCGCCTTGATCTGATCTTGAATTTCCTTATCGGTAGGCTCCGGCTTCGGACCGGTCGAGGGACCTCGTCCGGGTGCACCTGGTCGCCCATCTCTGCGTTGACCGGGGCCGCCACCGGGTCGTTGACCGGGACCTGCGCCCGGACGAGTAGCAGGACCCTGTCCTGTTGCAGGCTTACCGGAATCTTTTCGTTTACGCTTTCGCTTATCTCCTTCAAAATCCGAGGAAGAAGCAACCGGCTTTTTCTTCGGCTGCTCAACGGGCAGTTCAATTTTGCCAAGAATATTCAGGCCGCTCAATTTGTCGACCTTCACACTGATGTGTTCGGGAACCGGAGGAGCTTCAGCAGCAGGCACGCTTGGAGCCACGGGGGTGACCGGCGCTACCGGTGTTTCTGCTGCTACAGGCGATGCCTGATCCTCGGCCTGAGCCGTAGGTGCAGTGGGCTCCTCCGCCTTCGCGGCCTTCGGTGCTACTTTTTTCTTTTCCTCTTCGGGTTGCTCCTCGGCTTTCTTCTTCGAAGTTGTCTTTTTCTCAACCTCCTCCGGAGCTGCCTCTACCTTCTTCTTGGGAGACTTCTTTTTTTCCGTCGCCTCCAAATCAATTTTACCGAGGATAATGGGGGCCTCCACCTCGGCCTTGGCTTTGATCACCTCTGGCTCAGGAGCCGGCTCAGCTTTTTTGGCCGGAGTCTTTTTCTTGGTAGCAGCTGTTGCTGAGAGCTTGATCTCCTCCAGGCTCTTCTTCAAGTCGATTTCACTCTCTCCTTCGGGAAATGCCTCACGTGTATCGGTGGGACCGGCCTTGGTCTCGATGGAAACGGTGTCGCGTTTGAGCTTTTCACGCGTCACCTCCTGTGCATCAAGCTTCGCCAATTTGTCCGGCTGATACTTCTCCTGAAGCAAGGTGTAGACTTCCATCGAAATCTTGGCATTCGGGCTGCTTTCAACCTTGACGCCTTTTGATTCGAGGTATTCCACCACGTGCTGGAGTCCAACGTTGAACTCCTTGGCTACTTTGATGAGACGTAATGTTTTTTCTTCTGTCATCAATGGGTACTTGTTATTTCCTGTCCGGAATGTTCTGGTTCATGGATGCGCCGGTTGAGGGCCGGCCGGGGCGGCTTCAGGCAACATCCATGCCTTCCACCGAATTTCAGGTTGTGCTCATCATTCGAATTCTGAGCGCAGGATGCGTACCACCTCGCGGATGGTTTCTTCCTCGAGATCGGTTCTCTTCACCAGATCTTCGACAGGAATTGCAAGAACCGATTTGGCTGTGTCGCAACCAATGGCTTTGAGCTCCTCGATGATCCACTCGTCGATTTCGTCGGTGAATTCGTCAAGGTCGACATCTTCATCCTCGTCTTCACTGTCACGATAAACGTCGATCTCATAACCGGTCAACCGTCCGGCGAGCTTGATATTGTGTCCGCCTTTACCGATGGCCAGCGACACCTGATCGGGCTTCATGTAGACTGCAGCACGGCGTGTCTCATCGTCAAGCTTGATGCTGGTGATTTTAGCAGGGCTGAGGGCACGGGTGATGTAGAGTTGTATGTTGTTGGTAAAATTGATCACATCGATATTCTCGTTGCGGAGTTCGCGAACGATACCATGGATACGCGAACCCTTCATTCCGACACATGCACCTACCGGATCAATGCGGTCGTCGTAGCTTTCTACGGCAACCTTGGCGCGTTCACCCGGTTCGCGGACAATGTTCTTGATGGTGATCAGTCCGTCGAACACTTCGGGCACTTCCTGTTCGAAGAGGCGCTCGAGGAACACCGGTGATGTGCGGGAGAGGATGATCTTGGGAGTGGCATTCAGCATTTCCACGCGGAGCACTACTGCGCGAACGGAATCCCCTTTCTTGAAGAAGTCAGCCGGAATGGTTTCTCCCTTGGGCAGGATGAGCTCATTGCCTTCGTCATCGAGCAGCAAGATTTCCTTCTTCCAGATCTGGTAGACCTCGCCGGCGATGATCTCACCGACACGGTCCTTGTACTTGCGGTAGATGCTGTCTTTTTCGAGTTCGGTGATCCGAGAAACAAGATTTTGTCGAAGAGAGAGTACGGCGCGACGGCCGAAATCACCCAGCCTTACGGTCTCGGTCAGCTCCTCTCCCACTTCAAAGTCGGGTTCGATCCTCACAGCATCGCTGTAAGCGATCTGGGTGGCCTCGTCTTCCACCATACCGTCCTCAACGATGGTTCGGTTACGGTAGATCTCCAGGTCACCCTTGTCGATGTTGATGATCACGTCGAAATTGTCGGCGGTGCCGTACCTTTTGCGAAGCGTGGTTCGAATCACATCCTCGAGGATGCTCATCATGGTGGCCCGGTCGATGTTTTTGACTTCTTTGAACTCCGAGAAGGATTCAATCAATACCTGATGGTCCATTGGACTTATTTTAGTTTGAAGTTGAGTATCAGTTTGGCTTCGCGGATTTCGCTGAACGGTATGGTGTGCAGCGTTTCCGTGATGATTTTTTTCTTGTTTTCCTTGCGTGATTTCGATACGAGAAGTTCGATCCCTTCTTCATTGACCTGCTTCAGAATACCGTTGAGCTCATGACCAAAGGTGTCGAACACCCTCAATTCACGGCCGATCCGTCGTCTGTATTGCTGAGGAACCAGCAGCGGGGCATCCATCCCCGGACTCCCTACTTCCACCTCATGGGTTTCGAGAAAACCGGTTCCTTCGAATCGATCCAACAAATACCGGCTGAGTGATGAGCATTCCTCAATGGTGATTCCGGTCGGTTTATCGATAGCCACCATCAATTTTCCGGGACTTAGTTTGACATCCACCAGGAAGCAATCCGTTCCCGACAGGTGCTCTTTCACAAGTCCGCTTATCTCGTCTTTGGTATTCATATCAAAAGAAAGAGGGGACTCAGGTCCCCTCAAACAACGCGAGACAAATATAGGTATTTTCAGGCAAAAGGCAGCTATGGTGCGAATCGCTAACATTGCCGGATGGAACGTTCCATGCGGACAAAGCAATGGCTTGACAGGGGGGTGTATGCCGCCTCAGCGCTTCTTTCCCGATTCATTCGACTCAGGAAAAAAAATAAAACACTGATAGTCAAAAAGATACTTTGCATTAAAGAGGATGAAATCGGGGATTTCATTTACTCCATTCCGGTTTACGAAATGCTGAAACGGCAATTCCCGGAGGCGGAAATCGAGGTCCTTTGTCGGCCTTTCGGAGTGGAACTGTTGAAGGGGAACCCATTCGTGCAACGGGCGGTTTCGGATTACCGGGAGCTCAATGGCCCTTACCACATCCAGGTCGATTTGCGAGGTACTCCAAGAAGCACATGGTACGCAGTCTGCAACCGACCGGTCATTCGTCTGGACCGCGGGACCATTCGAATCCGACAACGCAGGACAGGCAGGCATCCCCATGAATCGGAAACAGCCTGGGAAATCGTCTCCCCGCTTGTCGATGAAAAAAACAAGGTTAAAGAGGCCGTGATCTATCTTCAGCAAGAGGATTTCCAGGCTTCGGACACCTTCATTTCAAGCCATGGGTTGTCCCGTTTCATGGTGTTTCACACCGGGGCAAGGAGAGCTTTGAAAAAATGGCCACTCGAGCGGGTCGCCATGGTCATGAACAGGTTGTACGCAGATCACGGAATGACACCCGTTTTGGCCGGTGATCGCACGGATGCCGAAGATGCTTCAGCATTACAGCCTCACTTGAACTTCCCTTTGACAGTCGCTGCCGGCGTATTGCCTCTTCGGGCATTTGCCGCCCTGTGCGCCCGCGCCTCACTCTTCATCGGCAACGACAGTGGACCGCTTCACATAGCCGTAGCCGTAGGAGTGCCTTCGCTCGGCCTGTTCGGACCGGGTGATCCGATTTTCCATCCTGTCGCAAAGCATTCACGATACATCCATCATCTCCTTGAATGCAATCCCTGCGACCAGGTTCATTGCAAACATGCCGACAACCCTTGTATCCGGAGGATCACAACCGACGAAGTGATGAATACTGTTCTCGAACTGATGCAGTCCTGAAAAATCAGGCAACCTTTTCTCCCTGATCGTTCCCGGAAGCGGAAGAATTTTCACCGGAAACGGATTCCTGCACAGGAGATTCCGTGATCGGATACAACCTTTTTTGAAAAATGATCCACAGGATCACCCCACATGAAATAGCCGCATCCGCCAGATTGAAAACGGGCCTGAAAAAAAGAAAATGCTCCCCTCCCCAAATCGGCAACCAGTCCGGGAAATAGCCCTCGAAAAGAGGGAAATAAAACATATCTACAACCTTGCCGTGTAGCAGGGATGCATATCCGCCCTCCTGCGGAAAAAGGGTTGACACTACCCCATAATCGCTGGAACTGAAGATCGATCCATAAAAAACCGAATCAATGATATTGCCGATGGCTCCTGCGATGATCAGGCTGAGGATGAACACAAACAAACTGCCTGCCTGCTCTTTTATCATCTTGAACAAGTACCAAACCATTCCACTGACAAACAGGATCCGAAAAACACTAAGGAACAGTTTACCATAATCACCTCCCAGCTCCATGCCGAACGCCATACCGTTGTTCTCTGTGAAATGGATGATGAACCAATTGGCGATAACAAACTCCTCGCCGAGGTACATATGGGTTTTTACCCAGACCTTCAACGCCTGGTCCAACAGTAAGATGATTAGAATGATCAGGGCGGGACGCTTCAAGTGGGAAAGTGCTTATGCCAAAGAAGCCTGCGAAATTCCCGCAAGCTTCCGGCTATGGATCATTAAAGTGGTTTTGAATGGATTCAAGTGGCGAACCGATCAATCGCGGTACTGTTGCAATTTGGCTTCCATACTTTGGGTGGTATGCGGAACAGCGCGTAAACGTTCCTTGGGAATCAACTTACCCGTGATGCGGCAGATCCCATAGGTCTTGTTTTCGATTCGTATCAAGGCTGCTTCCAACTGCTCTATGAACTTCTTCTGACGGGCAGCCAGGTTCGCGGCCTCTTCTTTGGCCAGGGTCTCGGAGCCGTCTTCCAGCATCTTGAAAGATGCCCCGGTATCGTCGGTACCATTTTCGTTGGCATTGATGATCTGGGCCTGGAGGTTAACAAGTTCTTCGCGGGCATCCTCGAGTTTGTTGAGAATAAGTTCCTTGAATTCCTTCAGTTCCGCTTCGCTGTAACGCTGGGTAGTGAAAGTGACGGACTTCGCCGGTGCAGGAGCCGGGGGAGTGGGTTTCACAACCGGGGGAGTCACCGCAGCGACCGGTTTGTTTTGAGCGGGGGCGGCAGATTTGGTCTTGCTTGCGGGGGCAGATTTGACCACAGGTTTGGCAGCAACCTTCGGCGCAACAGCAGGCTTCGGCGCAGGCTTCACCTGCTTCACAGCCGGCTTAGCAGGGGCTGCTTTTTTGGCAACTACCTTGGTCGGCACTGCCTTGGCAGGAGCAACTTTGGAAGTTACTTTGTTGACCCCGAGCTTGCTATTTGACCCTTTCGAAGAAGTTGCTTTTGTTGTCACAACCGGCTTGGCTGCCGACTTGCCGACCACCGTCTTTTTGGTAGCCGGTTTCTTGACCTCAGGCTTCTTTGCAGCGGGTTTCTTGGCCGCAGGTTTCTTCGGCGCAGGACTCTTGGCCGCAGGTTTCTTCGGCGCAGGCTTCTTCGCAGCAGGTTTTTTAGCCGCGGGCTTCTTAGCAGCAGGTTTTTTAGCCGCAGGCTTCTTGGCTGCAGACTTTTTGGCAACCGGCTTCTTGGAAGCAGCCTTCTTGGGCTTTGAAACGGTTTTCTTAGTGGCCATGGGGATATTTGTTAACTGTTAAAACAATGTTCAGGTTTTCGTCAAGCTCAACGGCAATACAATCGGCACCTTCAAGTGTATCTGAGAATTCGAGCTCGGTTGCTAAAATTTCGCCGCGAATATAGTCGAAATTCCGCTGTAAGGTGATTTTGAGACTGTCAGGTCCTTTAATCCGTACTGCGATCCGGTCGGTCACTTCCAGCCCCTTGTCTTTGCGGATGTTCTGGATCCGGTTGACCAGCTCCCTTGCAATGCCTTTCTCACGAAGGTCCTCGGTGATGGTGGTATCCAGTGCTACAGTCAGGGCGCCCTGTGAAGCTACCTGCCAGCCCGGAATATCCTCGTTCAGAATCTCTACATCCTCCAGCATCAGATCGAAGATCGCTTCTCCAAACCGCAAAGGCAGAATTCCATTTTGCTCGAGGTAAGACACCTCCTCCGGCTTGATCTCGGCAATTCGGGCAGAAAGCTGTTTCATGAGCCCCCCGGCCTTGGGTCCCAGGGCCTTGAAATTGGGTTTCACCTTTTTCACCAGCATATTGCCGGCATCGTCAAGAAACTCGATTTCCTCCACGTTGACTTCAGACAGGATCAATGGAGCGACAGCTTCCACAATCTGACGAAAATGGGGACGAGAAACCGGTAAGAGTATTTTACGCAAGGGTTGACGAACGCGGATGTTGACCTTCTTTCGAAGGCTTAAAGTCATCGAACTGATGTCCTGCGCCAGCTGCATCCTCTCCTCCAGCTCCTTGTCGATCAGACCAATATCTGATTCAGGGAAGGTGGCGAGGTGCACCGATTCGTTGGAATCTTTATGGGTGACCCCGTTAAGGTCCATGTACAACCTGTCGGCGAAGAAAGGTGAAACTGGTGCGATCAAACGGGCGATGGTATCGAGGCAGGTATAAAGAGTCTGATAGGCTGCCTTTTTATCGTCGGTGTATTCGCCTTTCCAGAAACGGCGTCGACTTAAACGCACATACCAGTTGCTGAGGTGCTCGCTTACAAAATCCTGGATGAGCCTGGCGGCCTTGGTGGGCTCGTATTCGGCATAGCAGGCATCCACATCGCGAATGAGTGAGTTGAGCAGAGATAGTATCCACCGATCGAGTTCGGTCCGTTGTGCAACCGGGATATCGGAATCTTCGTAGCGGAAGCCATCGATGTTGGCATACAAAGAAAAGAACCCATAGGTGTTATAAAGCGTACCGAAGAATTTTCGTTGCACTTCCGCGATACCCTCCACGTTGAACTTGAGGTTGTCCCAGGGTTGCGCATTGCTGATCATATACCAGCGCGTCGCATCGGGACCATACGCTTCGAGGGTAGTGAAGGGATCAACGGCATTCCCCAGTCGCTTTGACATCTTGTTGCCGTTCTTGTCGAGTACGAGTCCGTTCGAAACAACATTTTTGAAAGCCACCTTGTCGAAAAGCATGACGGAAATGGCATGCAGCGTAAAGAACCAGCCCCGGGTCTGATCGACACCTTCCGCGATGAAATCGGCAGGATGCACGGCGCTGAGGTCCTGCAAGCCGAAAGGATAGTGCCACTGCGCATAAGGCATCGCTCCGGAATCGAACCACACATCGATCAGGTCGGGTTCGCGAAGCATGGGCTTGCCGGTCGAGGAGACCAGAACGGCATGGTCTACATAGGGACGATGCAGGTCGAAACTGTCTGACTTCGGATTCAGGTGCTGAAGAGCCTCCTGCGGCATCAGGCCGGCATCTACCGCTTTGCAGATCTCGCGGTAAAGCTCTTCCGAAGATCCGATGCACTTCTCCTCCCCGTCCTCACTGCGCCAGATAGGCAATGGGATACCCCAGTAACGGGAGCGGCTCAGATTCCAGTCAACCAGATTTTCGAGCCAGTTTCCGAACCTTCCGGTGCCGGTGCTTTCCGGCTTCCAGTTGATGGTCTTGTTGAGTTCGATGAGGCGGTCCTTGCAGGCGGTTGTGCGTATAAACCACGAATCAAGCGGATAGTACAACACCGGCTTGTCGGTCCTCCAGCAATGTGGATATGTATGTTCGTATTTCTCGACCTTGAAGGCCTTGTTCTCCTGCTTCAGCTTGATGGCAATACGCTCATCGACGTTGAGGTATTTGTCCCTGCCCTGGCTCGTGCGCTCCTCCTCCTTCATCGTCTCGGAGAGGTAATCCTCTTTTACATGTTCAAGCGCGAAGTCGGTGACCTCCGATACAAAACGTCCCGTACGGTCAACAAGTGGAGCAGGCTTACCGTTCTCGTCCTTGACCAGGATCGCAGGAATGTCATGTTGTTTACATACACGGAAGTCATCAGCGCCGAAAGTAGGTGCAAGGTGGACAATACCCGTACCGTCTTCCGTGCTTACGAAATCACCGACAACCACCCGAAAAGCATCACCCTCGGGCTTGACATAAGGCAACAATTGCTCGTAGCGGATGCCGGCCAGCTCACCTCCTCCGAATTCGGCGAGGACCTTGAACGGAATAGTCTTGTTGCCAGGCTGGTATTCCTCCAGGCTCAAAGCGGCTTGCTTCTCGGTGAAATACTTGCCCATGAGGTCCTTTGCCAACACCACGGAAACAGGCTCGAAGGTGTAAGGATTGAACGTCCTGACCAGCACATAGCGAATCGATTCACCCACCGCCAGTCCTGAGTTGGAGGGCAGGGTCCAGGGCGTGGTCGTCCAGGCCAGCAGGAAAACCGACATGTTTCCTGATGCAGTAAACAACTTCTCGCTTTTTTCGTCACGGAGCGCCATGAACTGGGCAACGACAGAGGTGTCCTTTACCAGCTTGTAGGTGCCCGGCTGATTGAGTTCGTGGGAACTCAATCCTGTACCTGCCGCAGGAGAAAAAGGCTGTATGGTATATCCCTTATACAATAGG
>JAULUX010000022.1:0-7430 GCA_032111385.1 Bacteroidia bacterium | reverse complement strand
CTTCAAACTCATCGTATTCTTCCTCCGGACTGACATTCTGCTCCTCGACAAAAACCTGCCTCCGGATGGCATATGCCATTTCCGATTGTTCCTTATCAGCAGTTGTAAAGACCTTGATCGAGTACTTCGGCGCCATGTGGGCTAAAGTACCGAAATCGGGTCATTTAACCACTACAAGTCGTTCCTGCCAGACTTGTCCTGCAGCGGATTGCATCCGAAGCAGGTAACATCCCGGATGTATCGCATCAGACAAACGGAACTCCATGCTTCCTGCCTGGAATGCAGTCTGCACGGGTTCAGTAACGGTGCTTCCGTCAGCCCTGAGCAGGCTGATGATCACCGCTTCCTCCGATTCCGGCATATTGACATTCACCACCCGATCCGCTACCGGATTGGGAAACACGGTGACCTTGCCTGGAATGTAATTTACGGAACGAATGGGCGAGAATGTCTCCGTCCCGTCAATATCAACCTGACGCAGGCGGTAATAATTCACACCCCGAACCGGCTGATTGTCATTGAAGGAATATCGAACAAGCACATTGGAATTACCTGCGGCAGAAACACGGCCAAGCTCGGTATAGGTCAATCCGTCTGTACTCCTTTGCACCTCGAAGAAATCGCTATTCATCTCGCTGGCCGTAGCCCAATCCAACACAACGACCTCTTTTTGAATTTTAGCAGTGAAACTCAACAATTCCACCGGCAAAGGATTGGAGAAACCTACCGCATTGGCCAGGGTGAAGATCGAATTGAACGAGGTCAACGGTACGAAAATGCTACCCGTTCCATTGGAAGTGGCTGTACCACCAAGGTCGATCCATGTTGAAGCCCCGTCGTCATTGGCCATGCGCAATCCCCTGTAATCCGTCACATCATCATCCTGTCCATAGGTGAATACCGCAGAGGCAGATGATAGGTTATTGACAGGACCTCGTTCCATCAGGTAATACCTGACGGAAGATACGTGCGTGAGAGAAGCAGGCAGGGTGAAATTCATAGCTCTAGCCGATTGATTCATGACTTCGGTTTTGTAGAGCACAGAATCGGACGTATTGTGAACCAATGTCATTTGGATCGGACGGTAGGCATTGTCCTTACCGACTGGAAACTCGATGATGCGTTGTTGAGCATTCGCAGTTACCCAGCAATGAACGGGACCATCGACGTACCTCGAGGATGATGCGCCGGAAACCCTGGCATCATTGAAAACAATGATCGGACTGGTCGGGGTGGTGAACAATTTGCCATCAATGAACACCAATGAATCCGATATTTCAGCCCGTTGCCAGAGCACCACTCCGTCGGGATTGTTGATGGTCAGGTTATGAAAACAAGTAGTGGCGCTGCCTCCGACTCCGAGTCCTTCGGTGCTTTCGAATACGACCTTTCCGGTTCGTGTTTGAAAAGTCCCATCGTTGAATAACGCATGCACATTGTCAAAGGATTGAACCAAGGTAACCACGCGCGAATCAGCCGGAGTTCCGGATACCGAGCGAATATCAAACGTCTTTCCACTTTCGATTTTCAAACTGGACAGAATAATATCGCTTGTATTGTCTACGGAAGGACAAAGCCTGGAGGTGCCGGAAGTTGAGCCGGATACGATAAAATGAGGGAATATCAATCCGTTAACCGGAACGAAGGTAAATACAGTTCCACTTGGAGTGTTTGCATTGCCAAAAGCCACCCTGCCATCAGTACAGGAAACTGCAGCGACACCCAAACCCAAATCGAAATCCGGATGAACACCGGCGCTATTGTTAGCCTTTTCTATCGTGAGTAGACCGCCATCAAAAGTGAATGAAGACGAGGTGCTTTCGGAGATCTTGAAGGTAGCGGCACTTGTACCCACGGTTCCGGTGTTCAGCCTGGTATTGCCACCGGTTTGTGAAAACAGGATGGGATCAAAATCGTGCCCAACAGAGGGACGCAACCCGCCGTTCACCACAAGTGATCCGCTGGTGATCGAAATTTCAGGCGTTACCGTACCGGATTGCTCATAAAGCAATCCTACACGTCCGGCACTGTTACCGACACGCATGGTGCCACGAGTCACCAGCAGTTTCCCTTGTAAAATCAATCGGTCGGACGCTTGTGCAAGATGCATGACACCCTGGTTGACATGAAATATCGCATCCGGGCCAACAGTCAGATGGCCTACCCTTGCGTTGACATTGAAGGTCCCCTTATTGTTATGCATGTAAGTTCCATAGACCACACTCAACAGTCCGATGGCATCTTCAAATTTGGGTGCTCGGGAATCCACCCGAAAGGTTTTCTGGACCGTCTTCTCGACTTTAACTTCATTCAAATACCAAAGAGGAGAAGGCACACCGGCAGATTCGGTAACCACCGAGTGTTTGGATCCCATGAAAGTGAGGCGCACGTGATCATCGACATCCTTCACTAGGTCAATTGTTCCGCTATTGATAAGATCACCTTCGATCCGAAGCTCGTGCACGAGTGCTGCGTTATTATCATATAGCAACGTGGCACCTAAGCGAACGGTGAGCTTATTCGACACCTGAAGAGAGGCGGGAGATGAGCCGTTGAAAAACAACATACCGGTTGCACCACCTCCTACTGTCAGGATACTCGCAGTACAATTGCCATTCAGTTCGACTGAATGGCCGTCACCAACAAATACAGTATCTGATACGCCCGGAAGCGAATTGGTGTTGGCTCCGGTGTGACCGAACGTCGACCAGGTCAAAGTGTCGTTCCATGAACCGTTCTGTCTGGAATAGAAAGTGGTTCCGTAGGAATCCTGCATTGAAATGAATGCAAGGAGGAAAATCAAAGCTTGGACAGATGTCCGGATTCTAAATGGAGTTGCCATTGGAAATGTTTTTGTTCGGGTATTTTTACTTTACAACCCGACAAATAGGTATAGCCATGGCAAGCCAATACCTTACAGATGTAAGATTTTACCGAAAAAGTGCGGAAATGAACCCGCTTTAAGGAATTAAACGAGGATCAAGCCCCCCCTACAGGCAAGGTAGAAAGTCGCTCGAGAACCGTTTTGATCAATCGGTGCATGGACGCATCCGCATCTTTAGAAAATTCCATCTCCATGCGATTGGCAACAATTACATTGGTGGAACAGCAATGATGCCCCAATAGCCTGGACAGTCCGTACATGGCTCCGGTTTCCATTTCGAAATTGGTGATACGATGATCACCGAAACGAAAACTATTGAGTTTCTCAGTCAGATCCATTCTGGAAGGTTCCAATCTGATTTTACGCATCTGGGGGCCGTAAAAGCCGGAACAGGAAGCTGTTATCCCTTTGAACATGCCTTGACCCAAGAGGTTGACCAGTTCATTTGATGCCGAAGCCAGGTAACTTTGAGGGAGTATGCCCTGGTTTGAATAGTGCAAACGAAAGGCTTGGATGATTTCGCTTTCAGTCGGAGAATTATCCAATTTATAAAAATTAAGAAGTCCATCCAGTCCCAGTCCAAAAGTCGAACAGACGAAAGAATCAACCGGAATATCGGACTGGAGAGACCCCGATGTACCGATACGTACCAGGTAGAGGCTCCTGAGCTTTTCCTGTACAGTCCTGGTTTTCAAGTCAACATTCACAAGGGCATCCAGCTCGTTGTACACAATATCAATGTTGTCGGTACCGATCCCGGTGGATAAAACCGTCATACGACGGCCATTGAATGTCCCTGTATGGGTAACAAATTCACGTTTCTGCTTTTTCAACTCCACCTTGTCAAAGTAGGCACTCACCATGGCTACACGGTCGGGGTCCCCAACATTGATGACCACATCAGCCAGTTCCTCCGGGAGAAGGTTCAGGTGATAAACGCTTCCATCCTTGTTCAGAATGAGTTCGGATTCAGGTATTTTATTCATTTTAGAGGGGGAATTCGTAATTTTGTGCGTAAATATACCTGAATTACCAAGCACCGTATGCCCCAAGGAACAAAACACATCATTGTACCGGTCGATTTTAGCGACCAAGCCAAGATCGCACTGAGCCAGACCTTTAATCTAGCCCGGAAAACGAATTCCGAAATCACACTTTTGCATGTTATCGATGAAGCCCTTTTCTCCTCTGTTCTTCACCTGTTTTCATCCGATGAACAGCAAGAAGAGTTGTTACGTACCGGAATTCAAAGCAAACTGAACGACCTCGCCAAGGAAACCGAGTTGAAAGAAGGTGTAAAGGTTCATACCCGCATTGAAAAAGGAAAAATTTACGATGTGGTTTGCGAAGTGGCTACTGAACTGAATGCTTCCTTCATTGTCATGGGCACCTCCGGTGAAACCACTCTGAAAAAGAAGTTCATTGGATCGAATGCTGTGCGTGTCATCAGCGATGCCCCCTGCCCCGTGATCACCATCAAAGGTCAGCAGCACAAGTCGGGATGCGACACCATTGTCCTGCCCCTTGACCTTTCCAAGGAAACAAAGGAAAAAGTTTACAAGTGCATCGAGATCGCCAGGCTTTTCGGATCAACTGTCAAAGTGATGACGGTAGTGGCCTCCGGAGATGAATTCCTGATCAATAAACTTCAGCGCCAGATGGACCAGGTCATCGGTCTTATCACCGAAAACGGGATCCAGTGCTCGGGTGAATTTGTCCACCACAAAGACATTTCTGAAAGCGTTATCGATTACGCACGAAAAGTGAATGCTGACCTGATCGTGATCATGACACAGAAGGAGCTTGAGTGGACCGAATACCTGATCGGAACGGAATCGCAGCAAATCATCAACGAATCGGAAATACCCGTCTGCAGCATCCGACCCATGGTGCGAAAGGACACCACCGAATTTGTCATCACCTAACACCAAAACCAATTCCATGCAACAGAAGGATTTCAACGTCAAGAGGATTCTCATCCCTTATGATTTTTCCGAAACCGCCGACCTCAGCCTTGGTCAGGCCGTTTCCATGGCCAAACTGATGCATGCGGAAATTTTCCTTCTGCACATCGTTGAAACGACCACCTTCCCCAGTTTTATCGCTCATGCTTTTACCGGGTTTGAAAAGAAGGTGGAAGAAACCAGCAACGAGAAAATGCAGGAACTTGCTGATAAGATTTTGGCTGAAAACAACATCAAGGTTCAAGTCATTACCGAAACCGGCAAAATCTACAAACGCATCGTTCATACTGCCAAACAAGCCCATATCGACCTGGTGATGATGGGTACCCACGGTGAAAGTCATGGTGGATATTCCGTCGGAAGCAACACCTTGAAAGTGGTTCAGGAATGCCCATGCCCTGTCATATCCATGACCCGTGAAGGCAAGAGCAGTGGATTCCAGCGGATCGCATTGCCCATCGACGACAGTCCTGAATCCAGGCAGAAAGTAAACCACGCCATGGAACTTGCTTTAAAATACGGCGCCGCAGTACATGTCGTAGGATTGATGCGAAACGGAAACGAGGATTACCAGCGCAAGTTCCGGATCAAGGTCGAGCAGGTAGAGGATTTCCTTGCAGGGCATGGTGTTCGTACGGAGGTGAGCTATCAAACCGGGGACGACATCGCCAAAGGCACACTGGAAGCCTGTGATGCGATCTCGGCGGACCTGCTGATCATCATGACCGAACAGGAACCCTCCCTGACCGGACTACTCATGGGAAGCTACGCAAGCAAAGTGGTCAACCGATCCAAGATACCGGTCATGACAGTTCGACCGGCAGAGATCGATCCCGAAAGGATTACGGTCACTTTTTAAAAAGTGTATCCTACTTGAAAGACATCGGCAACAAGCCGATGTCTTTGTTTTAGAAGAAATGAGTCTCATCCACCAATTGCTGACACAATACTGGGGACACACCCGGTTCAGACCGCTTCAGGAGGAGATCATCCGGTCTGTTCTGGACGGTAAGGACACCCTGGCCCTGTTGCCCACCGGTGGAGGTAAATCGATCTGTTTTCAAATTCCTGCACTGGCACAGTCCGGCCTGTGCCTAGTCATCTCTCCGCTCATCGCACTGATGCGTGACCAGGAAGAACAATTGAAACGGAAAGGGATCAGGGCAGTGGCACTGATCAGTGGAATGTCGAAGGCCGAAACAGAGCTTTCCACGGAGAACTGCATCCATGGCGACTTCAAATTTCTCTACGTTTCACCTGAGCGGCTCGCATCACCGCGCTTCCGGGAGGCATTGTCTCAGATGAAGCTGAACATGATTGCGATCGATGAGGCCCACTGCATTTCACAATGGGGTTACGATTTCCGTCCACCCTATTTGCGGATAGCCGAAGTCCGCGCACAGTTCCCCGGCATTCCGGTTCTTGCGTTGACGGCCTCCGCTACGCCGCAGGTACAAAAAGACATTTGCGAAAGGCTTGAAATGAGCCATCCCCGGGTTTTTGCAAAGAGTTTTGCAAGGCCCAACCTGGCGTACATCGTCCGACACACAGATGACAAAACAGGTCACCTTTTAAAAGTTCTCCAATCGGTTCCCGGAACTTCAATTGTGTATGTACGCAACAGAAGAAGAACACAGGAACTTGCACAGGAACTGCAACGGCAAGGCATTCGGGCAGGCTACTACCATGCCGGACTGGATCATACAGCACGCCAGGAAAGACAGATGGCGTGGATGGAGGGCAAGCTCAGGGTCATCGTCGCCACCAACGCATTTGGAATGGGGATTGACAAACCCGATGTCCGATCGGTCATCCACATGGACCTACCGGATAATCCGGAAAGCTACTACCAGGAGGCCGGAAGGGCCGGACGTGATGAAAAACTGTGTTATGGTGTGATCCTATACAATCAGGATGACCTGTTCGACCTGGAACGGAGGGTTCAACAAGCCTTTCCTGATCGTCCATTGATCCGTCGTGTCTACACAGCCCTGTCAAACTACCTTCAGGTCCCGATCGGGTTTGGCCAGGGTCAGTCATTTTCGTTTGAAGTGACGGCTTTTTCTCAACGTTACAACCTTGAACCTATCCCAGCCCTTCATGCTTTGAAATTACTGGAGTTGGCCGGATACATTTCCATTCAGGATGCCATTTACCTGCCGGCGAGAATACGCATCCTGGTCAATTCCATGAGCTTGTACCGATTTCAGGTGGAACAGCCTGCTTATGACCCGTTGATCAAAGTGCTCCTTCGAAGTTACTCCGGCTTATTCGATGACTACGTACGGTTCAGCGAGAAGGATCTGGCCAGGCGGGTGGAAACGGATATCGAGAACTTACGCAAACAGCTTCTTTATCTGAGGCAAATTGAACTGATCGACTATCACCCGGCTACAGACGAACCGTCCTTGGTATTCCTTGAAAACAGGGTACAGGAAACGGAACTGAGGATCCCATCCGGCATCCTGGAAGAGCGGAAAGACAGAGCCGTGACACGCATGCAGGCCATGCTCAGGTTTCTGAATGACAGGCATCAGTGCCGCAGTGTACTTCTTCTGTCTTATTTCGGTGAAAAAGACTTG
>JAULUX010000021.1:0-15265 GCA_032111385.1 Bacteroidia bacterium | reverse complement strand
CAACCCGAAGATGAATGCGTCCGGGGATAACAGGCCTGGAGTACCGGGGAATACGAACCCAAGGAGTAATGAGCCCTCCAATCCGAGGAATTCTGAAACAGGTTCACCCCGCTATCCGGACACCCGGACTCAGCCTTCAGGTAATCCGCGAGGCAATGAATACAGCCCTGCTCCTGGAATTCGCAACGAACCCCAAATCAATGCCCCCCGGGGAAAGGATACACCAAGAAGTCAACCGGAGTACAACAACGCACCCCGTAATGAATCTTCACCAAAAGGGGGTGAAGTAGTCAAACCGCGAGGGTCAAGCCGCGAAGATGGATCGGGTTCACCGAGGAAGACACGACGGGGCAGTTCTATTCAAAGCAGCCCTTCGGGCCCATCCAAATCGGGTGGTTCTGAATACCGTAATCCGTCCACAGGCGGTTCACGACCCAGCATCAGTACACCCCCCAGTGGTGGCTCACGTGGCACTGGAGCTACCCCATCCGGCGGCTCCGCACCCAGAAGAGGACGATAATAAAACCATGCACACCAAGGCTACAACGGGCCGGATTGATTCCAATTGTCAGGGAGAAATTCAGCCCGTTGTAGTCTTTCCTGTTTTCGACCAACCACATACCAATTGTCCATGAAAAAGTCACTCTTGTTTTTCATAGTTGCTGTGCTTCCTATCGCCAAACTGGCTGCACAAAATGATGCTGATGTTTTACGTTACAGCATGCTCAATTACGGCAGTACCGCCCGTTCACTGGCCATGGGTAATTCCTTTGGCGCCTTGGGTGCCGACTTCAGTTGCCTGGCGATGAATCCTGCAGGAATAGGCCTTTACCGCAGATCGGAATTCAGCATCAGTCCACTGTTTTCTAACCGGGCCACACAATCAGAATACCTTGGGAATTCTCTTAGTGATGACTTTTTCAAATTCTCATTCGGAAACCTGGGAATCGTCTGGGCCGGAACACGCGACAAGGCCGGCAGCCCGTGGAAAGGCTTCGCCTTTGGTATTGGTTATAACAAAACGAATGATTTCAATGGCAGGACGGTTGCAGAAGGATTAAACCCCAAAAACAGCCTGTTGACGAATTATTTGGAATCAATCGGCACACTTGACAACGACTTTGGATTCCCAATTCCCGTTTACGAGGCTACAATAAGTCCAAACGGCATTTATGAAAACTACCCTTTCGATATCGACTTGGCCTGGCAGACCTTTTTGATCGACTCGGTTGAAAACAATGGGACTGCCTATTACTACAGTGCGATTCCTTTTGGAGGTGCTTTGCAGCGTAAAACAACCGAAACCAGAGGGGGTATGGGAGAATGGGACTTCACTTTTGGCGGAAACTATAACGACCAACTTTACGTTGGATTCACCCTGGGTCTAACCACCATTCGCTACGTAGAGGAAAGCACTTGGGAAGAGATTGACGAGGAAGACACCATTCCCGGATTCCGCGATTACACACTTTACCAAAACCTTGAAACCACCGGGAGCGGAGTCAACCTCAAGTTCGGAATGATCTACCGCCCTGCGGACTTTTTCAGAGTTGGCCTCGCCATCCATTCCCCAACCTGGAACAGCCTTGTGGATCAGTATTCTACGCGAATCCGTACAGACCTTGAAGACGGCCAGATCAGGGATTACAGCGGCCCGGTTTTCATCCCGTTTGACTACAACATCAACACCCCTTTCCGTGCCATTGGAAGCATGGGTTTTATCATCGCACAACAAGGAGCTTTGAATGTGGATTATGAATTCACCGATTACAGCATGGGACGTGTCCGTCCCCTCGATCGCAGCTTTGCATCAGAATTCGCTCCGGTGAACAATGCGGTCTCCAAGAAGTATGGTATTTCTCATCAACTAAGGGCCGGTTTCGAATGGCGTTACGAACAGATGCGTTTCCGTTTCGGAGGTCATTACGCCACATCACCCTTCGCCTCCGCATTCCGGCCTGCACAAGAAATCGACCAAAGTCGGTATGGAGTAAGCGGAGGATTGGGATACCGCGGAGAAAAATATTACTTCGATGCCGCCTATGCCTGGACGAAAACAGGATCATTCACCCTCCCATACTCTCTGAACAACCAAATTACGGAAGGCATCTCCTTTGATCAAACCGAAGGCCGGGTCATGCTTACCATTGGCTACCTTTTCTGATCACCGAAATCAAAGAAAAACATCACGGCATCTCCGGCGGGATGACTTCCATTCGGAAATCATCCACAAAGAAAGTCTCACCGGCGGGATTGTAAAAGTAAACAACTACCGTATCATCCGGAAGAACATCCTCCTGTAATTTATATCCGGCATGGAACCCTGACCAGTCCGCTGCGGGAGAAGGGAAATCCGACAGCGGAATGCCTCGCCACAAAACGGATTGTCCTTTCCGCTCAATGCTGACTACGAGTTTAGCCTCTCTCCAGTCCTGAAGATGCAGAGTTTTGCAGGCGATCATGTAGGTCGCCCCCTTAACGAATCCAAGCCGGGATGCCACAGTCTTCAGACCAGGACTGTACATTTGATCGGGCAACAGGCGCATACACCATCTTCCATTCGCTGAAACACTATCCGTGCGACAATACACCTCGTTCTCCCATTTCAGATCCTCGAAGCCATTGGCAATCCGAAATGAAATCGAAGGAGAAGGGAGAACTCCCTGCGAGCTGTCCATGGAGAAGACGACTACACCCGCATTGAAAAACGTATCGCGCTGCACAGCGAATGGATATCGGCCCCGAATGATCATCTCCGTTTCAGGTGCGTGATAGTTGTTACTCCAGGCATGAAGGAAGAATTTGCTCTTCGAAGTATCCACAATCCGGCTGAGTTCGACCCAATGTGCGGGTTTATTGCAGATGTACTGGGAAAAAGGAATGGAATCGGCATCTGATCCGCTGTAGTAGCGGATATAATTCGGATGAATGACATTCACCGTTGTGGTCATTCCTCCACGACCAACATATTCACGCATGTACTCCCTGCACTTTTCAGCGACATCCCGAAAGGGAGCGAATTGTTTTTGCCTAAATAGTCCGTATGCCGAATAGGCGCTGACCGAGAGGAATGCAAACAATACAAATGGAATACCGATCCGCACCCACGGAGTGGATGGAGGACGATAAAACGAACCCAAAAGCAGCAACAACATCGGAAAACTGAAAAGGAGCACGGAATACTGAAAAACAGGATTCACCTTTATGGAATAAAAATAGGCGATCAACGCTGGGATGATAAAAAGTAAAAACACCACCAACTGCCGGCTGGAAAAACTCAATTGTTTTCGAAAAACAATCACTACAAAGACTAAAAAAATCAATGTTAAAATCAGCAACACCAACTGATCATTGAATCCGTATTTCAGATAATTAAACAAGGCATCCGGATCCGGTTTTCCCAACCACCCTTCCGGCCCGCCTAATCCGCCGACAGAAACCTGGGCAAGGAATACGGGCAAGGCAGGTAAGAAGAAAATGAACATCAATAGACCACACCCCAGGTATTTCAACAGCTTTCGGCCCTTTAGATAAAACAAACCGGCAATTCCTACCAATCCTGCAAAGAGGAAACTGAAATAATGCGAATACATACACCCCACCCCACCGGCGATGAACCAAAAAGCACTTACCCGGTTCCAGCCGGAATCGCGCCAGACGATCCGTGCCATCCCATAAAAAGTCATCAGACTGAACAGTAGGCCGGGACTGTACGGCCTGGCCAGCTGCGAATAAAGTACCGGAAAGTGCAGGAAGGCAAGCCATGTGGTGGCCAAGAGAGCAGAAGGCTTGCCGAACACGATTGAACCGGACAGATATATGAACACCAATCCGGCGCCCCCCATCAGTACGAACGGGAGTCGGAACCAGAATTCGCCCGTTCCAAAAACGTGTGTCCAAAACCATAGAAAGGCCTGTACCCCGGGAGGATGCATGTCGTTGTCGCGAACACCCTTCTTCATCATTTCCATGAATCCGGGAAAATCGAGCCGAGTCATCGCGCTGAGCTCATCGTTCGTCAGCGACCAGGATGTAAAATCAAACAATCGGAAGCCCGTACCCAGCAGAATAACAAGCAATGCAAGCCTGTCTTCTAAAATCCATTTCTCAAACCTGACCTTCATCGGCACTTCTTTGTCTCAAGACCTCGTACAGTGCCATACCTGTGGCTACTGATACATTGTAAGAACCGACCGACCCGGCCATGGGCAATCGCAGGGCACCATCACAACGCTTGAGGTATTCCGGGGAAACACCATTCTCTTCACTGCCCATGATGATAGCCAGTGGACCCGTGAGTTCGGATGACCACGATAGCTTTTCCGTTTTCTCACTGCAAGCCACCACGCGTATGCCTGATTCCTTGAGAAAAGCAATGGTATCTTTCAGGTTGTCTTCCCTACAAACGGGAAGATGGTGAAGCGCTCCGGCACTGGTCTTGATCGCATCCGCATTCAACAATGCTGAACCTCGGGATGGCACGACTATGGCATGCACGCCGGCGCACTCTGCTGTTCGGGCTATGGCGCCCAGATTACGCGTATCGGTGATCCGGTCAAGGATCAGCAACAAGGGTGTCTTCCCTTCTTGAAAAAGCTTAGACACGACCTGATCGACCGGATGGTACTCCAATTCAGAGAGGTAAGCCACGACGCCCTGGTGGTTGCCACGAACCATTCGGTTGAGCTTTTCGGCCGGAACGCTGTTAAAATGAACACCGGCATCTTGCAAAACGCCTTTCAACTCCCTTAAAAGCGGATTGTTAAGACCCTGCTGGATGAAAACGCGCTCAAATTCTTTTCCCGACAGGACCGCTTCCATCACGGCTCTGGTCCCATAAACTAATTGCAATTCGGTTTGCTCTGCGCTCATTCCTGCGAAATTAGTCATCCTGAGGGATCCTACCGTTACGCCACTGTTCGACAGCCTGGTACCAGGTCCATTCCAATTGAGGTTGACGGATCAGTGCATAATCATTGTCGGTAAAGGGATTGTTCAATTTCCTGAAAATAAAATACCTGTCGGGCATACCAGGCCATGCCGGATAATTCCATTGTTCGGTTTCCCCGTCATTGACTATCGTTTGCGGCTCACCGAATACCATGTAAACCATTCCACGATCGGTCCTCCAGCCTGCGGTGTACGAGGTGAATCGCTGATTCGCTTTCTGCATACGGGTATAATAGGCTTTTATCAAACGACGAGCCCTTTCGGCACTGCCACCAACGTCAAGCCAGAATCCATCGAAAGTCGCCTTCCTGTCGCCCTGCCGGTTCAATTCCCGGTATTCACTTTTTGTCGTCAGGTACCTTGTCCCTTCAACCAGCTGATCCAGGCCGGTCACAAGCGGAAAATCCTCCTCGCACACGACGATTGCACAACCGCCCGGAGACAGGGTATCCTCCTGAATATAACAGATCCCTTGCCGGTTCAAGCAAAATTGACTTAAACCTGATAACGGAATCCTGTACGTCGAATCCCCCACCAAACCAAAGACAGGATCTGGAATGACACGAAATGGCAAGGCCGGCAGAGGGAATTTCTTCAAGTACCAGCGGACCCAAACGGAATCGGATCGGAAGACTTGAGTTTGGATGTCGATACACGAACGAATGGGTAAAGCATTGCCCATGACGACTGCTCCCTGCTTGTCTTTAAACAGGAAATCCTGCTGAACCTGCTGCAAGGAATGACGCCTAAGGTTGATCCGTATGACATGGCTTTTCTTTCGATTGTTATCAATAAGCACCATTCGCAAAAGCCGTTCGCCTTCAAATGGAACTTTTAAATCGAAAGACCCGGCAAATTCCTTTCCGGGTTCCGAAGAATGCACCTTGAACCGGACGCTACCGGTATCGAGCACTTCACGGGAACGAGCATCCAGGTAGATGCCGTATGCAATCTCAAAAGCTGCCGAAAAAGTTGAATCATCGCGTACGAAGAGCAGGTGATTTTCCGGGAGATGAAAATGAACCCGAACTGAATCGGAGGTCAGATTGAACGCGATCGCTTGGGGCATCAAGCCGTCCGGAACAGCTGCGGTTCCAGGGGCCAGATTCTCATTCGACAAATTCGGCTTACTTCCTGCACATCCGGCAAGAAGCAGTCCAATCACCAAAGTCAAAGCCGGCAAAATCCGAACCGCAGACCGAAGAGGAGTAGAAAACGGCTTGCAGCACATGAGAGCTGTCAGTCTTGAGACGATACAATACCAACGGGAGGTTCGGAGACATCCAAATCCTCTGTACGATCGAGCAGGCGTTGATTGACCTGTTTAGTTGTTTTCAATCCCAACTTCTTCAGGTTTTCGACCCGAGCAACAAGATTACCGCGCCCGGTATGCAACTTGTTCATGGTGGACTCGTAAGCTACCTGAGCGTCCTGCATTTTTTTACCGACAGCGATCATATCATCGATCAACGCCGCAAACTTGTCGTACAAATCGCCTGACTGCCTCGCAATCTCCAATGCGTGTTTGTTCTGGTATTCGATCCTCCAGATGCTTGCAATTGTGCGCAAAGTGGCCAGCATGGTAGAGGTGGTCACCAATACGATGTTTTGTGAGAACGCCTCGTTGAAAAGCTCCTGATCGTTCTCGACCGCAAGGGCGAATGCCGGCTCAATCGGGACAAAAAGAAGAACGAAGTCGAGGGTATTGATCCCGTAAAGCGATTGGTAGTTTTTTCCGCCCAGGTCGCGAACATGCTTACGGATCGAAAGCAGATGCTCTTTCAATGCCAGAGCGCGTTGCGGATCGTTCTCTTCGGCCTGGCAGTACCTGTCGTAGGCGATCAATGAGACTTTTGAATCGATAACGATATGTCGCCCTTCCGGCAGGTTGATAACGACATCAGGTTGCAAACGGCGTCCATCTTCGGTTTGATACGAGCTTTGCACTTCGTACTCACGACCTTTTACCAGACCGGAGCTCTCCAAAACACGTTCGAGGATCATTTCGCCCCAATTCCCTTGGGTTTTGGCCTGACCCTTCAACGCTGTCACCAGATTCCTGGCTTCCAGACCAATGGTTTTATTCAAGCTCTGAAGCTGACCCAGTTCATCTTTGAGTGATTGGTGTTCACGCAGCCGTTCCTCATGGGTGAGTTTGACCTGATTCTCGAAACGCTCGATCTTTTCACGCAACGGGTTTAGCACATCCTCCAGCTTCTCTTTGTGCTCCTCCTGGATACGGGCGGCATTGCGCATCACCACTTCAGAGGCAATGGCCGCAAACTGATCCTTCATCTGGACCCGCAGAGCTTCTAGCTCCTCCCGGTGTTCTTTGAGCCGTTGCTGAACATTTCCCGCATCGGACTCGGCTTTGACACGTGCAGATTCCGATTCCTTCAGGTCGGACCTTAGGGCATCAAGTTCTGAACCCATCCTGGCAAGCTGAGCTCTCAAATCATCAGCCTGGCCTCCAAGAACAGCACTCCTTTTCTGCTCCTCCACCAATTCCGGACTGACTCCGACAACGGCTTGCTGACTGCGCATCAACCACCAAACCAATACGGCTCCAAGAAGAAGTCCCGCAGTAAAAAACAAGATGGATTCCATTCAACAAATATAGAAAACCCCCGGCCGCAGGTTCACTCGGCTTCCGGTAACGAATCAATAAAATCGAAACCCTGGCCTGACCATTTCAGGCAAAAATGCTCCAAACCGTTAGTCAACAGCAAATAAGGTACATTCAAACCCTGATTGTATCGTACCGCTTGCAGGAAAGCATCCTCCCCGATTTCGATTCGGGGTGACTTGCATTCTGCAATGAGCCAGGGCTTACCTGCCGAATCGTAGACCACCAGGTCGGCGCGTTGTGTAAGACCATTCACTTCCACCTTTTTCTCGACAGCCATCCGGGATACAGGGTAGCGATAAACCTCTTCCATAAATCGGATCAGGTTCTGGCGCACCCATTCTTCCGGCGTCAGTCTCACAAACCGTCTCCGCACACAGTCAAATATTTGCTTACTTTGTCCTTCAGCGCGCACCCTGAATGAGAAATCAGGGAAATTCAGCAATTCAAGGGAATCCGGCTCCACTTTGCAAAAGTAGTCGGGTATACCTGCAGATGCAAGCTTTAAACGAACAGGAGAAAAGCATGAAGACCAAAAAAGAGATCGTCGAAAACTGGTTGCCCCGTTACACAGGGGAAAAACTGGAAAATTTCGGACAGTACATCCTGTTGACCAATTTTCAATTGTACGTTGATCTTTTCGCCAAGTGGAACAAGGTGAAGGTAGTCGGTAAGGATAAACCGATGTGCTGTGCCACGGCCAATAATATCACCATCATCAATTTCGGCATCGGCAGTGCCAATGCGGCCACTATCATGGACCTTCTTAGCAGCATAAAGCCGAAGGCCTGTCTTTTTTTAGGAAAATGCGGTGGATTAAAGAAGAAAAACAAGGTCGGTGACCTGATCCTACCTATTGCGGCCATCCGGGGTGAAGGAACATCTAACGATTACTTCCCTCCCATTGTTCCAGCCTTACCCGCCTTCAGTCTGCAGAAAGCCGTATCAACCACCATCCGGAACTTCAACAAGGACTACTGGACCGGAACAGTCTATACCACGAACAGAAGGGTATGGGAACATGACAGCGCTTTCAAGCAATACCTCGAAACGCTCCGCTGCATGGCGATTGACATGGAAACCGCCACGATCTTCATCACCGGTTTTGCCAACCAGGCCCCCACAGGGGCCTTGCTCCTTGTGTCGGACCAGCCCATGATTCCTGAAGGGGTCAAAACGGCGGAAAGTGACAGCAAAGTCACCACAGGTTTTGTTGAAGAGCACCTACGGATCGGCATTTCAGCACTCAACGAGTTGATCAATAACGGGCACACGGTTAAGCATCTCCGATTTTAGAATTCAAACGAATGCCTGTCAAGTCCTTTGATGAGATTTCGCGCGACTTGCGCAACCGGATTTATCATCCTGTTTACCTGTTGCAGGGCGAAGAGCCCTATTTCATCGACCGTCTTTGTGAGCAGATCGAAAATTCCGTACTGGACGAAATGCACAGGGATTTCGATCAAGTCGTTCTTTATGGCAGAGATTGTGAACTGCTTAACCTGATCAGCACGGCGAAGCGCTTCCCCATGATGGCCAACTACCAGGTCGTCATCGTCAAGGAAGCCCAGGAGATGCGCAGCTTGTTTTCGAAAAGCAAGGCTTCGATGGACAGTGATGCGGGTGACGACGGGGAAGGAAAAGAGAACAGCGGACCTTTCCTCAACTACCTGTTAAACCCGTCACCTTCCACCATACTCGTACTGAGTGCCAAATACAAAACGCTCGACAAGCGCGGTAAGGTTTACAAGACCATTGAGAAGAACGGCGTTGTATTCGAATCGAAGAAAATATACGATGACAAACTCCCAAAATGGATCGAGACCTATCTTGCGGAGAAAAAAACGCTGATCAAGCCCGAAGCAGCCGTTCTGATGGCTGAGCACCTTGGCAATGACCTATCGCGGATAGCGAATGAATGCGATAAATTGCTCATCAACCTAAAGGCCGGCGAAACGATCGATTCCGGGCACATTGAAAGAAACATCGGTATCAGCAAAGAGTTCAATGCACTTGAATTGTTGAAGGCCATCGGTCATCGCGACGTGCTGAGATCGACCCGGATCGTCGAGTATTTTCGGCAAAACCCCAAGAACAATCCCATCCAAATGACCATGGGGATGCTTTACAACTACTTCTCAAAACTACTTTTATTCCACTCGCTGCCTGACAAGTCGAAAAACGTGGTGGCGGCAGCATTGAAAGTTCCTCCTTTTTTCGTGGACGAGTATTTCACTGCCGCCAGAAACTATCCACCAGCCAAGCTTGTTTCCATAGTCGGAATGTTGCGGGAATACGACCTCAAGTCGAAAGGTGTTGGCACGACCAACACCGATAGCGGCGAACTGACCCGTGAACTCGTGTACAGAATCCTACATTGACCGTCGATTTTGAGTAAACCACCACTTCGCATATCCGTTGTTTCCTTCCTGAACTCAAGGCCCTATCTGGATGCATTGAAAACCCCTTCCCTTGCATCCATTTTTGAAATCAGCACCGATATCCCATCCGAATGTGCACGCAAGCTGATCAACAGGGAGGTCGATCTTGGGCTGATTCCGGTAGCCATGATCCGTTCGCTACCTACACCGCGAATCCTTCCCGACTACTGCATTT
This sequence comes from Bacteroidia bacterium, assembly GCA_032111385.1. Taxonomy (GTDB): domain Bacteria; phylum Bacteroidota; class Bacteroidia; order AKYH767-A; family OLB10; genus JAJTFW01. The sequence goes on along the minus strand of JAULUX010000021.1, from coordinate 5,073 downwards.
CCGCGGATGGAAAAGTCGATTCGGTGCTCCTCGTCAGCCGGGTTCCATTGAAGGACATCTCCACCGTGCTGCTCGATCCAAGTTCAAGGACTTCCGTACAATTAGCTCGAATTCTTGCCGATGAACTCTGGCATATACATCCAACGTGGATCGAAGCCGACAACGGGACAATGGATCTAAGCAACCCCTTGGAGACAGATGCGGCCGTCGTCATCGGTGACAGGGCATTGCAATTCGCATCCGGATTCCCTGTGGTAATCGACCTAGCGGAAGAATGGAAACGGATGACCGGCTTGCCTTTCGTATTCGCAGCCTGGGTAAGCAACGGGGAAATTGATCCGGAAGACTCGCTTCGTCTTCGCGAAGGATTCAAGCAAGTTGAGCACCTTGAAATTGAATTTCTCAATACTCTGCAAAAAGAATTTCCTTACGTTGACGTCGAAGAATACCTTACCCTTAGAATCCGTTACCGACTGGGTGAAAGAGAAAAAGAAGGCATGAAGCTATTCCTGACGAAACTTCAAGTGAGGGAAGGATATTCAAGCAGCCTTTCCTTCATGGAAGCCTGATAAACCTTCCGTTGCGGCAGCTAGTTTTCGAACGAGTTCCAACTGGTCGTTGGTCAGACCTTGCAAAGGACTTCTTGTATTCGACGTAGCCTTATCCTGCGCATGCGTTGACTTTTGCCTTTCCGGCATCAGTCGAACGATCAATTCATTCAAAAAGACCATTCTGTCTGCAGGCTGTAAACCATCGGCAAGACACTTCAAACGAGTGAGGCACTCGTTGAGCTCTTTACGAAAATCGGGATGATGCAAAGGATTCATGAATGGTGTTTTTTTTCATTTGAACGAAAAATCCACGGCAGGGTTTCACACTGCATGGTCGGCAAGGAACACACTTTCCTCGGGGGTGACTCGTGCTGTACGCGGCCAGGTAAAACGGAAGCAGGCGCCCTCAACAGGTTAAGATTCGACCCATATCCTGCCCCCCTCCTCTTCGACGATCTTTTTCACAATTGCCAGACCGACTCCTCGCGACTCGACTTCGTCCCGAGCATTCAAAGTTTGAAAAATCACGAAAATCTTCTCGTGATAGGCCTTCTCGATACCAGGACCATTGTCTTTGACGTAAAACAAGCAACTCTGACCCTGCAATTCGCATCCAACCTCCACTTGCTTATCCTCCTTGTCGTTGTATTTAAAAGCATTCGATACTAGATTCATGAACACCTGTTGAAGCTTCACCTTCCTTGCCGACAAGAGCGGAAATTCTCCACGCACATTGACCATAACGCCAACGGGTGGACCCAATAAATCGACTGTTTCCCGGACAAGGTCGCCTGAATCAATATCCACAATCTCCTCATTCTTTTTGGCCGCTTTGGTATAATCCAGAATCCCGTTGATCAATCCCTCCATTCGAATCACGCGGCCCTTAATGGTATGGAGATGGGAAAGGCTTTCCGCATTCAATTGTGGACCTGCATCCTCTTCAATCCAATCGGTGAGGCTGCCGATAGCACGAAGAGGCGCTTTCAGATCGTGAGAAACCACGTAGGCGAACTTATCCAGTTCCGAGTTGGTGCGCTCGAGATTCTTCATGTACTGCCTGGTTTTCTCCTCCGCAATCTTCCGGTTCGTCACGTCACTTTCAATGAATATGAATTTTCTTTCAGAACCGTCCTCCGAGAAGATAGGGGTCATGTTCAGTTGTGTCCAGAACGGACTTCCATCCTTCCTGTTCTTCAACAACTCGCCCGAAAACGACCTGTGGTGTTGTATGGCCTGTTGAAGCTCCAAACCAGAATCAGGGGATGTACCTTTCCCGTGAAGCACATCGATGGTCCTGCGGCCTTTCACTTCATCAAGAGTATAGCCGGTCAGCCGAACAAAACCGTCGTTAACCCACTCCGCTCTACCGTTCTGATCAGTGATGACGATGGCATTGTCGGCCTTGCTCGCGACAGTAGACAATTTGGCAAGTTCGCGGTTCATCTCCTTGAGTTCTTCTCTCTGCAGCGTGATCCTGCTGATGACTTCGTTTTTTCCGCTCTCGAGGTAGTTCATCTGAGCACTGAGAATGACCATGGCCATGAGCCATGTGGTCAGGTAATCGAAGTTGACCAGGTCGTCGGAGCTACCGACCAATACATACGAAATCACATCGGTATTTTCGGTAAGGTACCAGAACCACGCTATATGCAGGCCGATCAGCCCAAAAACCAGTCTTCCTGCTTTGTTTCCCAAGAGCATGTAACCGAGCAGCATGGTTCCGGCCAGGTACATGATGGCAGAAGCACGAATACCACCGGAATAGTAGGTGATCAGGTGCAACGTCGCGAAGGCACCCAGCGTGATGACATAGTATGCCAGTTTGTGATTACGGTGCACAGGAAGCAGAAAATAATTCAGAACGAGGATGCTGCCCAGAGCGCCGATGACACCGGCAACCGGAAAACTCCCCGATTCCATTACAAAAAGCGCCTGCAGGAATGCATACATCACTACTGCACTTGCTGTGACAGTGGTGATCCGAAAAAGCCTGTATCGCTGACGAGCGATCAGATCATCTTCCGGCAGGCTGTTCAGGTACTCGAAATGCGAATTGACGAGAAACGAACCGAACGATCGCACCCCTGCCGCCCAACGACTCATAGAATTGAAGAATCCGTATATTTGATTCACCGTAGGTTTCGCATTCATGCCCTTGTTTACGAAACAATCCGCACTCCGGTTTCAATATCCTTACCCTGTGAATTCGAAAGGAATCAGAATCCTGCATGTCGACGACGACCAGGTTGATGGCCTCATTGTCCGAAAGGTTTTGAAAAACCTGCATATAGAGGATGTCGTTCAGGCATCGAACGGAGAAGATGCGCTCAACCTTTTGAGAAACCTGGCAGATACCAGTTCTTCTCTTCCCGATCTGTTGCTCCTGGACATCAACATGCCCCGGATGAATGGACTTGAATTGCTGCAGGCCATAAGGACTGACGAGCGGTTCAGGCATTTACCCGTATTCGTGTTGACCACCTCGGACGATGAAGCAGACCGCAAAGCCGCTTTCCAAATGAATGTCGCAGGCTATTTCCTGAAAGGCCTGGACATGGCAGAACAGGAGAAGACCTTCAATGTCCTGAAATCGTTTTGGGAGTTGAACCGGTTTATAGACTGAAAAGCGGAGCTTGGCGAACTGGTTAAAATACTAAGCCCGTCACTCGCTTTTCGCCTGAAGCTTGAAAAAACGGTGAATCTCTTTCATCGAACTGCCGGCATCCTGCAGCGCCTGTGGTAACTGCACGGCAATTTCATTCAGCAGACCATCGATATCTTCTTTGGTCATGTGCAGGGTCAGCGGAACACGTATACCCGTATTGTTATAGGAGACGCTCGGGAACACCGAAAGATTCACGTAATAGCCTGCATTCATCAAGCGTCTAACAAGGTTGTAACCGGTAACAGGCTTTCCCAGACAAACGAACTTCACCGGGGAAATATCGCCTGAGATAAGCGGCAGATCGAGCAGGCGGGCCGTTTGATTGAAGTATTTGATCCGGTCCTGAAGTTGAGACTGCAGAAGTCCTATTTCTGATGACAGGTGGATGTTGGCCGATGCGACTGCGGCGCCAAGGACCGGTGGCGGAAGCTGAATAGAGAAGATGGATGTCTTGCCGTAATCGTGAACCCTTCTGAAATCCTCATTATCCGGAAAAACCATCACACCTCCACTCGCTCCAAAGGCCTTACCCAATGATGTGCTCAGCACCATTTTGGGATGGCTCGGCACCTTACTCAATACATATCCGCTACCGTTAGCGCCTGCCCAGCTCATGCCATGTGCATCATCGATGTACAGGTGCATCTGCTCGTGTTGATCCATGAGCCGAACGATCTCTTGAACCGGTGCAAGATCACCAAACATCGAATAAACACCATCAGACATATACCACACTTTACGGTGAGTCGCCGAAAGCACCTTCACCCGGTCTTCGAGCAGATCAAGTCGGTTGTGCCGTATGACCTCCAGATGGATATTTCGCTCCTTGAGCAATCCCGCCGCCATCTGGACACTGGAGTGCACACTTACATCGAGGATAACCGCATCTTCATCTCCGATCAGGATAGGCAAACTGCTCAGATGGGCAAGCGTGGTCGTATTGAAAACGGCAGCAGGCATATTGAAAATCCGTGACAGTTTCTCCTCCAGCTCGCCATAGAGCGGCGAGGACAGGTAAGAACGGGAGGACGAGAATTGAACCCCGAATCGGGAAATCGCATCGATGGCACCCGCCATCAATCGGTGATCGAGATCCAGCCCCAGGTAACTGCAGGAACCGAAATTTTTCAGACGTTGTCCGCCGATGATCACATGCCGTCCATCCAGCTCGGTATCCTCCACCGTTTGCAGGATGATACCAAGCTTCTTGCCGGAGACGGACACCTCGTCCAACAAGGATAGGATTTGCTCATGTTTCGTTTTGACCCGGTTATCTGTTTCCATACATGTGATGCTGCAACCGGTAATGAAGCACCCGGACGGCAACACTGTAAAGTTAAAATAGGGGCGTGCACCCTGAAACGCACTTCAGGCCGATTATCAACCCGGCTGTGTTAATTGAGATTTTGCGGAATCCGTGTGTTCCTTCTATTTTGAACCTGCCAAACGGCCATCCGGGAGGGTCAATGAAAACCCGTTTTGCCGAAGGTCGCCGCTTTGCACCCTGCACTGTTCCTCCACAACGAGATCCTGACTCAAGTGCAGAACGGAAGCGGTAGAGGGCTTATTGACAATGAGGCGACGAACAGCGTGTTGACGGGGACTGGTTTTGAATTCGCCGGTAGACTGTGGGTGAGCAGTTCCATCGTAACTGTAAATGGCACCCGAATGAAACTGCCTACCGGAGGTTTGAATATTGCCTTTTCTGCCGGTGGAATAGATCCCCTCCGGATGTCCGATACTCAAAACGGCCATATCGTCCAGAAGGAAATCCCCTTTTCCATCCAAGACGGCCGTACCACACTGCAATTCCGCTCCCGGTTCAACTCGCCATTCCGCGTTATCCGACATCGG
>JAULUX010000020.1:0-13571 GCA_032111385.1 Bacteroidia bacterium | reverse complement strand
TCCTGCAGGGAGAGCGTCCGATGGCCAATGGCAACCGCACCATCGGCCGATTCCACCTGGATGGTATTCCTCCCGCACCGCGCGGAATCCCTCAGATCGAGGTCACTTTCGACATCGACGCCAACGGCATCCTCCATGTCACCGCTAAAGACAAAGCCAGTGGCAAATCACAGAACATCCGCATCGAAGCTTCGAGCGGCTTGAGTGACGAGGAAATCCAACGTATGAAACGTGAAGCGGAAGCCAACGCAGATGCTGACCGGCAAGCCAAAGAAGAAGCCGACAAGGTCAACCAAGCCGACTCGCTGATCTTCAACACCGAAAAGCAACTGAAGGAATTCGGCGAAAAGATTCCCGCCGAGAAAAAATCAGCCATCGAATCCGCTCTTGTCCAACTTAAAGACGCTCACGGCAAAAAAGACCTGGCCTCGATAGACAGTGCCATGACAGCACTGAACGCCGCCTGGGAAGCCGCCTCGCAAGACCTCTACAATGCCAGCCAGCAAGCCGGCGCAGCCCCCGGAGCTGAGCAGCCCGGATCTGCAGGCAGTGCGAATCCCGCAGATACCGTAACCGATGTAGACTTTGAAGAAGTGAAGCAATAATCGAATCGTCCGATAAAAGTGAAAGCCACCCTTGAGGTGGCTTTCGCTTTTATGGTAAAAAATAAAAAATACGATCAAAGGAAATTCAATCGAGCCATGAAGGTATCCTTGTAGGACTTCCCGATGGGAATGGTCTTGTCGCCGATCAGCACAGTATTCTCGTCGAGGACATTGATCTTCTCAATGGGAATGATGTAGGAACGATGTACACGGAGGAATTTCGAGGTCGGCAATTTCGCCTCGATATCCTTCATCGTAGAATGAATCACGAACTGATCGGAATTGGTCTGGATGATCACGTAGTTGTCCATCGCCTGGATCCACTGGATATTGTCCAGGAACACCTTCACCAGCATGGATCCCTTTTTAACGAAGAAGGAGTTCTGGATGACCTGACTATCGAGCAGAGTGACCGAGGCGGGCGAAGCAGCGGCAGCATTCATGCTGGGAGCCTCTTGTTTCGAGGGGTTGTCAACAATCACAATGGCACAACCCAGGAACTGGTTCTTTTCATCATGAATGGGAGAAAGGGACACTGAGGCCGTGATGCCCATGTTGTCTTTCTTGTTGACCACATGGCAACGCGACTGCTCCCAGGACTCGTCCTTGCGCATCCTCTGCATCAGATCGTCTTTACGCAACAGGGTTCCGTTTTCTTCCGCTATCGATAAACGCTGGAAGACATCCGTGCCGATTGCAGCAGGACCAAGGATGCCAAAAAGGTTTTCAGCCTTCTCGTTCAGGTAGGTGAGTTTCGCCTCGGTATCGACAATAAGAATGGCTTCATCGACTTTGGCCAATGCATTGGCCAAACGCTGCTGACTGGCCCGAACTTCCCGGTCGCGCGAAAACTTGAAAAGAGCCATTTCGACCGTAGTTTTCAGATCGGACTCATTGAAGGGCTTGACAATATAACCATAAGGTTCCGTGAGTTTGGCCCTGTCAAGAGTTTCCTGATCGACGTAGGAGGTTAGAAAGATGACGGGGATATCGAAACGCTCTTTGATGTGCCCGGCGATATCGATTCCGTCTTCCTCCCCTTTGAGACGGATGTCGAGGAACACGAGATCGGGATTGACCTCTTCGAGTTTTTCATAGGCAACGGCGGCTGAAGCAGCGGTCGCCGGCACTTCATAGCCTAGCTTCTCGAGCGACTTTTGAATGTCTTTCGCAACGATGCTCTCGTCTTCTACGACCAAAATCCTTGTCTTGCTCATGTGTGTTGATGGTATTAACTGATGCGCTTAAAAGTAATAATATATTTCACTCCCTTGCCGGGTGTGGTTTCGATTTTCATTTCACCATCGAGTTGATGGGTGAGCGCCTGGATAAGCTGGATGCCCAGCGAGTCGAGGTCATCGGGTTTGACACCCTCCGGAAAGCCGATACCGTTGTCGGCTATTGAAAGCAGGAAATGATTCTCCCGTGGTTGTGTCAGTTCGATGCGTAATTCGCCCGCTGAGCTGCCGACAAAGGCATGCTTCAGGGAATTGGTGACAATTTCATTGATGATGAGTCCTGTCGGAACCGCCGTATCGATATCAAGCGAAATTTTCTCAGAATGAATCTCCAGCCGAATTCGACCCGGCTCGATACGAAAAGATTGCATCAGGTTCTCCGACAAGCGCTTGATGTATTCGTCAAAATCAATCTGAGAAAGTCCATCGGCCTGGTAAAACCTTTCGTGGATCAGGGCCATGCTTTTGATTCTGTCTTGACCTTCTCGCAATGCCTTGTACGCCTTTTCGTCGGAAACATAACTGGTTTGCAGGTTGAAAAGGCTGATGATGATCTGCAGGTTGTTCTTTACCCGATGGTGTATTTCACGCAACAGCAAACCCTTCTCCTCCAAAGCGGCCCGGATCTGCTCCTCCATACGTTTATGCAATGTGATGTCGGTATCGATCACCACGATATTCTTGAGATGCCCTGCATCATCGATGATCGGAGTGAGTGTGGAGGATGCCCACATGAGCTCACCGTTGCTGTTCCGGATTTCCGATTCATAGATATACGACTTATGCAAACGGATGCATTCATCGAGATGCAGCAACACTTCCTTGTTCGAGGTCAATGACTGAAGTGTATGGCCACGCTCCTTCTTGACCTGATCAAGATTGAAACCGGTCATTTTTGTAAAGCCTGTGTTCACCCATTCCAATTCGTACCGGGCATCAAAAATCATGACCGCATTGTCCGTTTCGGAAGCTACCAGGGACAATTTGGCCAGTTCAAGGTTTTTAGCCGACAGCTCTTTGGTCCTGGCCTCCACTTCACGCTTGAGGATCTCCTGATTGATCCGTAGCGAACGTGTACGAAGTTTGTAAACTCCCAACACAAGGCCTGCTGTCAACAGGACATAACTGATGTACGCGAAATTGGTCATCCACCAAGGGGTATCGATGGTGAACAAATAGGTGACCGGTGTGGTCCACTCCCTACCATTGGCCGAAGCCTGAACCTTAAATATATAATCACCGGGCGGCACATTGGAGTAACTCACCTGACCCAAGGGTGTTGGTGGAGACCAGTTCTCTTCGAATCCTTCCAGGAAATAACGGTACTTGACTTCACCCGGAGCGGTCAGATAAATGGCATTGCAAAGGAAAGTGATGTGTTTGCTCTTGTGTGAAAGATGTAGCTCCAGGGGCAGTCCGGAGTGTTCATCCACTTTAAGTCCCAGTTTCTTCCAGTCCACATCCTCGAGGAACAACTGAATACGTTCGATGTGGACGATCGGTATCGAAGATCGGATGTCGCCGGCAGCAGGATTGTATTTCACCAAACCGTTGACCGCTCCGAACCAGATCCTTCCGGATTTATCCTCTATTGCCACATTGCATTCAGATCCAGGGAATCCATTGCTCTTTTCGTAGTGAAGCACTCGAACGTTGCTTTGCCGCAAAAAGTGCGAGTAATCGGCCATATCCAGTCCGTTTTCCAATCCAATCCACAATCGCCCTTGTTTGTCGATTAAGGTAAAAAGGATCTTGTTCGATGACAATCCGTTCTCCTTATTCAACACCTGCGGTGGGGATGGATTTTTAAACGGATTGAACCGGATGAGTCCGAACTCATAAAACCCGACCAAAAGATGTCCTTCCCCGTCGGACTGTATGCTGGTGACAGGCACTCCGGGCATGCCATGACTTTGGGCGTAACTCGTGACTTTACCTGCTTGGAGGGAGTAGAGCCCTTTGAAAGTTCCGACCCATAAATTCGACGACGAGTCCTCGTACAGCGCCCTTACCCGTTCATCTCCAAGACCCTGGGCCGCCGATACCCTTGTCATGCGGTCATCCTTCCACGAAAAGATCCCGCGGTCGGTACCGAATGCTACTGATCCGTCGGTGCGGGTCAGTATGGTAAAAACTATGATTCCATTCAATTCAGGGAAGGGACGTGAAGCCTGTGATGTGGATGGGTTGAATAAAACAGGGCCTCCGGATGTACCAATCCACAACTTTCCGGTTCCATCGGGGGAAATAGACCACACTGTAGACCCTTTGAGTCCGGAGGGACCGGACAGGTTCACCACTTGGTTATCTCGAATCAGATCCAGGCCGGAAGTCACCGAACCCACCCAAATCCCGCCTGCCGAATCCGCATATAGCGAAATGACATTGCTTCCGGAAAGTCCGGACTCAGTTGTATAAATGGAAAACCTGTTCCCATTATAGGCATACAAACCGTTCATGGTCCCCAGCCAAAGATTTCCCTCCCGATCATGACAGATGGACTTCACCATGTTTCCCTCTACATCATCGGCAGGTCGGTAAACCTCAGCGATACTGGAATCGAATTTGACAACGCCTCCTCCTATGGTGCCCGCCCAAATCTGACCCTTCAGGCCGACCTGCAATGAAACGACCCGTTCGACAGGCATTCCATCGGCTTGTGTGAAATTCCTGAATGCCCTGCCGTCCCACACGCAAACTCCGGTATAAGTGGCGAACCAAATCCTTCCGGTGCTATCCTCAGCTATGTCGTAGACGATGTTGTTCAACAAACCATCCGAACTCGAAAGCGGGGTTATTTTCTTCCCTTCGAACATGCTCACCCCTCCCATTGCAGCCACCCACATTCGATTACGAGAATCGAGATGAAATCCGAAAATCTTCCCGGAAACCAAACCGGAACCCGATGTCAGGCTTTGAAATGAAGAGCCATCGTAAATACTAACCCCTTCATCCGTGCCCATCCAGATTCTACCGGAAGAATCTTCTCCAATTGCCCAGACATTGTCATTTAGCAATCCATCCCTGGTCGTAAAAGATTGAAAGACAGTACCATTGAACCGAACAACCCCCTTTCTCTGTAACCCAAACCAAACATCGCCGTGCGAATCTTCATAAATAGCATACACAGGATCACCGGTCAGGGGATTCCCCTTCTCCAAAGGTTGAAACGAACGACCATCGAATTGGCATGCCCCGGCCTCGGTTCCAAGCCAAAGATGACCTAGCCTGTCCTGAAAAACACAATTGATCTGCTTACTTGGCAGACCGTCCGCGACACTGTATCTTCTGGTGTTGTATACCTGTGCAAACGCACCAGAACCAAGAACACCAACCACCAGCAGAAAGCCGACCAACTCAAATAAACGCTTAAATGCCATAGACAATTCAGTCGACCTGCTTTTTGCAATTTTACTCATTTGCACTTTGCTTACGACGCTTAAGCAAGCCATCGAATACACACCCAGTGGTTGAAAAGTCACCAACACCCTTTAAAGCCACCCCGTCGAACAGGCTTTACTTTTGAATTCTACTTTGCTCATTACACTCCCCTTCTTGCACGCCATCCATCAGCAGTCTTGAATACCATTCTAACTCCACTATTCTTTTTTGTCACTAATTAAATCATTCCAAACCATCACACATCATCTCATGTCCAAATCTACACACCATGTTTTCCTATTGACCGCCGTACTCCTTCTTATGGTAGGTTTTTCGAGCCGAACCCAAGCGCAAGTATCCATTGACCCTCCAGGCAACACCAATATCTGTGAGGGAACCACGCTCAACGCCGTCATCAACGGAATAGATCCACCGTATTCCTATCGTTGGTCGACGGGTGAAACTACTGCGAGTATCACCGTAGGACCGACTGCGGCTTATCGTGTCCGTGTCAAGGGATACATCAACGGCCGTCCGACTGTGGTTTTCAGTCCATGGGTCACCTTCTTCGTCATCCAACAACCTAGCGCCATCATCACCCCACCGGGTCCGGTAAGCGTATGCCCCGGGGAGTCCGTTACGCTCTTCGGCAGCGGCGGGCTGTATTACAGTTATTACTCCTGGAACAATTCAGCAACCACCAAGGACATCACCGTAAACACCTCCGGACTGTACGAGCTTACCGTTTACAACGACTTCCCGGGATGTTACAATGAAGCTACCGCCACAGTTCAGGTCGATGTACTCGACCCGGGCTACTCACCCACCATCACCGCCACCAGCCCTACCACCGTTTGTAAGGCCGGATATGTGACCTTGACCGCTGATCCGGGCTTCAGCAGCTACACCTGGTCGAACGGTGCCACTACTCAATCTGTTTCCGTATTGATGGACGGATCGGTGGGAGGAGCCATTCTGGATACCCAGACCGTATACCTGAGCGTAGGACTGAACAACAACCAATGCCTGTTCAACAACCAAGACGGAATCACGCTTCGTTCAATCCGACAAATTGGCTTGCTGGGCACCTACTGCTCCAATTTCACACTGAGTCCAACTGACAGTATCAAAAGCCAACTGGTACTTGCCTACGCAGGCCAAACACCCCAATACGAGTTTGAATTCGAGGAAACAACAAATCCCGGCGTCACCTGGACTACCGTTTCCAATTCCCGCTGGTGCAATTTAGCCAACCTGAATCCCGGAGTTGCTCCCGGCAAGTTCTACAATGTTCGCGTTCGACCCATTGTAGACGGCATTCCCTTCTGCTTTGGCCGCTATTGCCAGATCGGTATCGCAGGTACTCCCGGAAATAAAGTGTACACTTCCATCAGCGGGGGCAGCATTCTTTCCCATGTATTCCCGAACCCATCCGCCAATCAATTCCGCCTGGTAATGAATGGCGTAGATGAAGATCAGGATGTGGCCGTTCGGATCACGGACCTCTCCGGCCGCCTGGTCGACAGTTTCCAGTATGACCACCATGCCGGATCCATGGAATTTGGAGAATCACTCCAGTCCGGTGTATATTTGTTGACAGCACAACAGGGTGACCAGGTCAGTGTCACACGAATTGTGAAATCCAATTAACAATCCTAACACTGCTTGCACAAGGGGGCTCCGGAAACGGGGCCCTTCTTGTTTCAAATCCGCACTCCTTTCACTTCATCCATCGGACGATCATGAAAATACCCGAAACACCTGAAAAGCCTGAGCTCACCGTAGCAGCCGCAGTTGTTATAAAAGTAGACGGACAATTCCTGCTGGCACGTAAAAGGCCCGGTCTCCCCAACGCCGGTAAATGGGAGTTTCCCGGAGGCAAGGTCGAGGGGGAAGAATCGCCCGAGAAAGCACTTGAAAGGGAATTGATTGAAGAGTTAGCCCTGGTCTCGCCACATCCCTTCGTTCCATTGCTGCACTACCGCTGGGAGGACTCGTCGAGAATCATCCATTTCCACTTTTTCATAGTGAAATCAACCAACTTCATTCCTGAGAGCAGGGACCATGACGATTTCGCCTGGATCAAACCGGGTGAAAACGTTGAACTGGATGTAGTGGCAGCGGACATGAAAGCTTTGCATCACCTGGTCGCTCACCCGGAATGCCTGCTACTGAAAGAATAAAAGTGAGATCAACGAACCACCAGGCGCTGAACCGACACCCCATCGGCAGAGGTTAGGCGTACGAGGTAGAGGCCTGATTCGAGTCCGGAGGTGGACAAACGCACTTCAGTTTTCATCAGTGCATTGCTGCTGGTCAGGACGCGGCCACGGGTATCCGAAATCTCCACCAACGATGCAAGCCCGGAGGTTTTGATCAGCACTTCCTGACCGGCTGCGACCGGATTCGGACTGATCGAAAGACTTTGGCCGGCAGGTACGGCAGCATCCAACCCGGTGGTGTTTGAACTAACATCCAAAACGAACAACCCGTTTTGCATATCGGAAACCAATACGTTTCCACTGGGCAAATAGGGATATGCTCCCCAGGCACCCTGGTAGGCAGGACTCGGATAGGGTCCACCCCATGGTGTTTGATTGTGGGTGTCGAAATAACCCAATCGCACCGGCTGAGCCGGATTACTCACATCGTAAACCTGCAATCCATCCTGATAGTAAGCGATGTAACAGGTTTTTCCGACCATGAAAGGATTGTGCGGAGTGGGTCCGACATTGCTCTGGAAGGTAGATCGGAAAGTCATGTTACTGAAATCGGAGACATCGTACACCTTTACAGGCAATCCGTTCGGCACCTCGTCCATGAAGACCAATGTGGCACCGTCGTCGGTCAACGCACTGCTGTGGTTGTATCCGGAGGAAGGATAGCTGGTGATAGAACCGTGCAATGTGAAGTTATTCGCCGCCGTATTGTGCTTAAAAATATAAAGCCCGTCGAAACCACAGGAAGCGTAGACCGTATCGTTGCGGACGAACATGTCGTGCACCTGGTTACTGGGCAACAAGTTGGGGAAATCGGTGTTCAGCTTACGCAAGAGGGTTGGTTGTGCAGGATCGGTCAGATCAAACACAGCCATGGCGGCTGTACTTGAAAACACACCTCCCTTGACCGTACCACAGTAAAGTTTATTGCCATCGACGAAAATGGTGTGCGAACGTTCAAAAATGGTATTGGAATCGTGCACCACATGTACCGAATCGGGAAGGTACTGCATATCGACGATTTGAAAGGAATTGGGAGAGGCATCATCACTGACGAGGTAGGCATAGTTACCGTACGTCTTGATCTCCCTCCAGATGCAGTTGGTGCGGTGCCCGGGAACAAAATCAGCGACCACGGGAGCGGTGGGAACGGTGACATTCACGAAGTAAACGCCTGAGGAGGCTCCAATCAGGGCATATTCATTCCCGTTACCGTCATCCCAACCCCAGATACCGTTGTACCTGATGCTATACACCGGCTCGGCGGGTACGGAAGGGTCATCCCAATTGGAGAGTAAACCGATGTTCTGAGCGGTGTAGGTGGCTTGTGCGTGCACACCCGAAAAAGAGAATGCGGCTATCAGGAATGGCAAGGTTTTGATGAAGGCTTTCATGAATGATAAAGATGAGGCCACCAAGTTAATATTAATTTGGGGCAGATGGGGATCCTTTAATCCAAACCGCTCATTTCCTTCATTAAAAAACGAACCAATTCCGCCGGGAAAACTCCCGAATGCATCGATGCATGGGCAAGTGCGCACACGCGTATTCCCATGTGGCGAGCCACGATCACTTCCTGAACAAGCGAAGATCCGGCGATTGTCGCACCGGACTTTCGCATGTGTGCAGCGTAAACCGACCTGTCTACCAGTTGATTCGGATGAAATCCTGCGTAGACGGCCTTCTTCAACCGGACGCCTGTACCTGCTGCGGCCCTTGCCAGGCTTTCCGAAAGAAGGGGATCGTATGGGCAGCTCATGTCGGGAAACCGGGGACCCCAGGCCTCGTGATTGGGTCCCACGAGTGGATTCAAACCCGTAAAGTTCACATGGTCCTCTATCAGAAAAAGTCCCCCACCGCCCTGCACTTCACCATCTACAGGATGCGCCCTTTCGATGAACAATACAGAACGGATACCCATCTGACCCAGAAGACGAATCGGATAAGTAATTCTTTTCACATCGTAACCCGTTTCCAGTCGTGGCTTTGAATGCACGATCAAAAGGGGAACGTCACCTCCTCGGTACAATTTTAAAACCGGTGGCGGCGCGTCCGGGATCTTTGAAAAATTCGGCAGACTGTCGAGTGAACATTCACCGGCAAGGGAAAACACACCTTCACCAAACTGATGATCCTCGTCAGCTATTACGGCAAGTGTCCCCGAAGGAACATCCATCGCAGAACGGAGGATAGGGATATCGTTATGAATTTCTTCGAACACGGCTGAGTACGGCTTCATCAAAGTTACGATTGCCCATGGGAGAGAATTCCGTCTCCATGTCCGCGATCCATACCGGCAAGGACACCAGGTGAGTTCGGGATTCACTTTCCTGCAAGCGCATGGCATCCTTCCGGGTGGTGATCATGCAGGCCGGACCCTTTTGCGACAACCGGTCGAAAGATTTACGGAGCTGGACAAGATCAGAAACCGTGAAATCGTGGTGGTCTGCAAACTGTTTCATCTCCACCGAACCGGCATGTTCCATCACCCAGGACAGCAAAGGAGACGGGTCTGCGATCCCACAGAACAGCAGCACGCTCTTCGATTTCAATTCGCTTACTGAAGTGACCTCTCCATACAAACCGCTCAACGTCTCCCGGTAACGGATGGACGAAAAAAAGAGCTCCTGTACCGGTTTCAGACCCAGTTTCCGCGAAAAAGACTCCCGCTCAGCCGGACCGGGTGATACCGGACATTTGGTCACTACTACGATGTCGGCGCGCCGGGAGGCGGAGGCCGGTTCCCGCAGGCGACCCGCGGGCAACAGGTTGTCGTCGCACCAGGGCCTCGCGTGAGTCGTCAACAGGATCCTGCAATCCGGCAGAACATAGCGGTGCTGGTAGGCATCGTCGAGCAAGACCAGGTTGATTCCCGGATCGTGAGAAAGCAATCGACGAATACCCTCCCTCCTGCTTTCACAAACCGCCACCGTCACATGATCGAGTTGCATTGCGTACTGGAGTGGCTCATCCCCGGCTTCGCGCCATGGAGTCTCTCTCGTCACCAGATGGAATCCACGCGTCGAACGACCATAGCCTCTGCTCAGGATGGCAATTTTATAGCGGCTTTTCAATAACCCGGCCAGATGAAATACGGTGGGTGATTTACCCGTCCCTCCCACATTCAGATTTCCGACGGCAACCACGGGAATACCGAAGCGTTCCTCCCTTAAAACACCCCAATCGAAGGCCTTGTTCCGAACCAGCACAATCAGTCCGTAAAGCCAGGAGAAGGGCAGCAGCAGGCGGCGCATGCCTCAAAAGTAGACCATTTGCGTTCCCGGCCTTCATTACTTTTGACATCCCATCGCAGCCCTATGATCCTTTCCACCATCCTCGTCGAACTTGAACGGTTCGCTCCACCAGCATTGCAGGAATCGTACGACAATTCAGGATTACTGACGGGACACCCGGGTATGGAAATCACCGGGGCATTGGTGTGCCTCGATTCCACCGAAGAGGTCATCGACGAGGCCATTCAGCACGGATGCAACCTGGTAATCGCCCACCACCCCATCATTTTCAGCGGATTGAAGCGTCTGAACGGCCGGAATTACATAGAGCGGACCATCATCAAGGCTATCCGACACGACATCGCCATCTACGCCATTCACACCAATCTCGACAACGTATTCAGCGGAGTTAACCGGATGATTGCCCAGCAGTTAGGTTTATCCCACTGCCGAATCCTTTCCCCTCTGCGAAACAAACTGAAAAAACTGGTCACTTACGTTCCCACGGACCACTCGGATAAGGTCAAGGAAGCCCTCTTTGAGGCAGGTGCCGGCCATGTGGGGCACTACAGCGAGTGTAGCTTCACATTGAGCGGAACAGGAACCTTCAAAGGGGATGAAACGACGGACCCGGAGCGCGGCGAAAGAGGAAAACGTCGTTACGAACCAGAGGACCGCATCGAAGTGATCCTGCCCGTATGGCTTGAGGCAGAGGTGATGAAATCCCTTCGACACAGCCACCCCTACGAAGAGGTCGCCTACCAGATCTCCCCGATCGACAACCCGAACCAGGATGTGGGGGCAGGTCTTATTGGAAATTTGGAGGCGGAGACAGGCACCATGGAATTCCTCGACCTCTTAAAAACCAGGATGAAGTCACCGGTGGTGAGGCATACACGACCCATCAATCCGAAAATCCGTACTGTGGCTGTTTGCGGCGGTTCGGGGTCGTTCCTCCTGCCTGAGGCCATCCGGCAGGGCGCTGATGTATTCGTTACGGCCGACTTCAAGTACCACCAGTTTTTCGATGCAGACGGAAAAATCCTCATAGCAGACATCGGACACTTTGAAAGTGAACAGTTTACGATTGACCTGCTGGCCGGAATCCTGCGCGAAAAATTCACTACATTTGCCGTCCGTTTAACGGGAATCAACACCAATCCCATCCACTACCGCTGAGCATGGCCACCAAAAAGACCACCAAGAAATCTGAAATTGTTGAAGCCCCACCGGTGAAAAAACCGACACCTGTGGTTCGCTCGATTGACAAGGGTGACAATACGATCGAAGACAAGCTTAGGGCGCTTTATCAGCTCCAGCTGATCGACAGCCAAATCGACCGTATCCGCATCACCCGCGGTGAGTTACCGATGGAAGTAGCTGACCTTGAGGATGAAGTGGCCGGATTACAAACCCGGATCAACAACTATGCGGAGGAAGTGAAGGCCATCGAGGACCAGATCAAGAACCGCAAGAACACCATCAAGGATGCTCAGACCCTGATCAAGAAATACCAGACACAGCAGGGTGCTGTAAAGAACAACCGCGAATTCGACTCCCTGAATAAGGAAATCGAATATCAGCAACTTGAAATCCAGCTTTGTGAAAAACGCACCAAAGAGCACTCTGCCGATTTGGTTGAGAAGAAGTTGATCCTGGAAACTTCAGAGAAAACTTTGGAAGGCCGCAAGCAGGACCTCCAGCATAAGAAAGACGAACTTGACTCCATCATCGCTGAAACCGAGAAAGAAGAAGCCGAACTGACAATTGAATCGAACAAGTCATCCGATATCATCGAAGAGCGTCTACTCACCGCCTATCATAGCATTCGAAAGAATGCGAGGAATGGTCTGGCGGTAGTGAGCATCACCCGTGATGCCTGCGGTGGTTGCTTCAACAAAATCCCACCCCAGCGCCAGCTCGATATTCGTCAGCGCAAGAAAGTCATCGTATGCGAACACTGCGGACGTATTCTGGTGGACGCAGCCATCCTCGACCGCGATTAATCGGTATCGAAAGTCAACACATTACAAGCCGGTCCATTGGGCCGGCTTTTTTATTGACCTTCCGAATCACTCTGATCACGCTTGTTCTCCCTGTCGAACCGCTCGTTCCTTTTTCCTTCAAACAATTCAAAACCCAGTAAGCGGCACTCGATGGGCCCGTTGAAAACCTTGATTCGGCGATGTGGCCTGAGCCCGATGGCCGAAGCACCTTCAGGACTACCGGTCAGGATCCAGGCTTTCCAACCCGCGTAATGGTGCTTGAGTCGTGTACCGATATCAGCGTATAGCGACTCGATGTCCTCCACCGGTATCTTGTCGCCGTAGGGGGGATTGACGATGATGGTCCCGCGATTGATTCCCGGATCAAAATCACGGAAATCACCGCAATTGATCGTGACCATGTCCTCCACCCCGGCCGACTCAATATTCTCGATGGCTTTTTTCACCACCCATTTGTTGAGTTCGTTACCGACGATCTTTGCATCGTAATCGACAATGCGGTCGAGTTGCGTTTCGCGGATCAATTTATAGAGGGCTTCGTCGTAATCCGGCCAACGCTCGAATGCAAACGATTTGCGGAAGGTACCGGGAGGAATTTTCCCTGCGATCAAGGCAGCCTCAATGGGAATTGTTCCTGAGCCGCACATGAAGTCGAGGAGCGGAAAACGGGCATCCCAACCACTCAATAGAACGATACCTGCTGCGAGAACTTCGCTCAAAGGTGCCCGGTCGACTTCCTGCCTGTACCCACGCAGATGCAGTGAGGCCCCCGATGAATTGATGAGCACCTGACACTGGCTGCGGTGAATGAAAAGCTGGACTTCCAGGTCGGGTTCGGTCTTGTTCACATCCGGACGCTTTCCGGTATCCTTCCGAAAGCGGTCTGCTA
>JAULUX010000019.1:0-6870 GCA_032111385.1 Bacteroidia bacterium | reverse complement strand
AACATGAACATGATCATCGGTGCAGGTATTCACTACACCATCAGCGGCTCTACGGTCATTTTCGCCGGAATTGAGTTCAATAACGGCTTTATCAACATTTTCGACAAGGATAGCAAAGACCTTCCTTGGTCTGACGGTGTTAAATCCAAGGGTGTTACAAACACGCTCGGATTGAATATCGGAGTCCTGTTTTGATCCTGAATTAATCTCCACATATGGGATACAAGTGGACCTTGGCCGAGGTATCCCTGTCAATCTAAGGATATGCGCATAGCATTGGCCCAATTGAACTACCGGATTGGTGACTTCGATGCCAATGCAGATGCGATTGTGGCGGCTGTTGGGAAGGCTGCTTCTTTGGGTGCCGAAATCGTCGTTTGCGCGGAACTTGCCCTTTGTGGCTACCCTCCACTCGATTTCCTCGATTATCCAGCCTTCATTCGACGTTGTGAAGAATCCTTGCTCTCGGTTGCCACTCGATGTGCCGGAACAACAGTGATTGTGGGTGCACCGTTGGCCAATCCCGATCCGGAGGGGAAAAACTTGTTCAATGCCGCCTTGGTGCTTTCCGGGGGAAAGATTGTTTCCCACGTGGCGAAGACCCTGCTACCCACTTACGATGTATTCGACGAGTACCGCTGGTTCGAGCCGAATAGACAATTCTCGTGCGTGGAGGTGAACGGAGTTCGGATAGCCCTTACCGTTTGCGAGGACCTCTGGAACATGGAAGAGGATCCATTGTATACCTTTTGGCCGATGAAGGAATTGATCCTGCAGGAACCTTCACTCATGATCAACATCGCAGCCTCTCCATACGCCGTGGGTCATGCCGCCGAGCGAAAGCGTATCCTGGAGAAGAATGTGCGTGAATTCCGTCTGCCTTTGCTCTATGTCAACCAGGTGGGTGCGCATGCCGACCTGATTTTCGATGGCGGCTCGCTCGCCTTCGATGCAGAAGGCCGAATCGTTCATGAAATGAAGTCCTTTGGAGAAGACCTTGTTGTTTTCGATGTCGAACCGCTAACCGGTGAAGTGAAGATTGCCGATGGTTTTACAACAGAAATTCCTGCTTCGATTTCATCTGTAGAAGCAGAGATGAAAAGCGCACTTGTGCTCGGCGTCCGCGATTATTTTCGGAAGATGGGATTCAGGAAGGCACTGCTTGGTCTGTCAGGAGGGATCGACTCTGCGGTCGTACTTGCGCTTGCTGCAGAAGCCCTGGGGCCTGAGAACGTGCATGCTGTATTGATGCCTTCTCCCTGGTCGAGCGACCATTCCGTGACTGATTCCCTCGAAATGGTCCAGAACCTTGGATGCAGCCATGAGCTGATCCCGATAGAAGGGGTGATGCATTCCTTTGATGAAGCATTGAAGTCGAGTTTCTCCGGTACTCAACCCGGTATAGCCGAGGAGAACATCCAGGCCAGGATTCGAGGTGCTTTGCTGATGGCCATCAGTAACAAGCACGGAGGAATTCTGCTCAACACCTCCAACAAGAGTGAACTTGCTGTCGGATACGGGACATTGTATGGAGATATGTGCGGTGGATTGTCGGTGATCGGTGACTGCTACAAAACCGAAGTATATCGTTTAGCGGTACACCTGAACAACTCGAAAAATGCTATTCCCGGGAATATTATCCGAAAACCTCCCTCTGCCGAGTTGAGACCCGGTCAATTCGATAGCGATTCATTGCCCGATTATGAACTCCTCGACGCTGTTTTATTCCGATACATTGAAAAGCGGATGGGAGCCGATGACTTGATTGCTTCCGGTTTTGAAGCTTCCTTGGTTTACCGTATCCTAAAGATGGTAGACGCAAATGAATGGAAACGGCATCAGTTCGCCCCCATACTCCGGCTTTCCGGAAAGGCATTCGGCAGGGGAAGACGAATGCCACTTGTTGCAAGATATAGCTAGTAGAACCTGCGATCTCATTTAAAATGAAAAACGCCGGAGCGTGATGCGTCCGGCGTCTGATATCTAGCGGTATCTGTAATCTTCAGGCGAATCAACCGATAACCCAGGTTTCCCGGCCTTTCAAAAGAGCATTCAGATCGGCAGATTTCTTGCTCTTCGCCTGCTCGATCTGCGCATTCAGCCCTTCTTCGTAGCAACCTCGCTCTTCGGAATAAAATACACCGAAAGGTCGGGGGAAATGAGGCTTGCCGGCCTCGTGACGATCGAAGAAACGGGCGAGAATACCGGCTTTCACCCGGTCGTGCTCGTCGTGGATCCATAAATCGTTCGTGCTGGCCTCTCCGCCTGCGACATCAACAATCACCGGCTTGAATCCGTCGAGTTTGATGCCCTTCTCCATGTTGTGTCCGAAAACAAGCGGTTTTCCGTGTTCTACAAAGATGGTTTCCTCTTTCTTCGACGATTTTTCAGTGAATATTTCGAATGCGCCGTCGTTGAATACGTTGCAGTTCTGGTAGATCTCGAGGAAGGATGTCCCTTTGTGTGAATTCGAACGACGAAGCATCTCCTTCAGATGTACGGGATCGCGGTCCATTGAACGGGCGGCGAAAGTTCCGTCTGCTCCCAGGGCAAGCGCGATAGGGTTGAAGGGATGATCTACTGAACCCATAGGAGTTGATTTCGTGATCTTTCCTTCTTCGGATGTCGGCGAATACTGCCCTTTTGTGAGTCCGTAGATCTCGTTGTTGAACAACAGTACGTTCACATTGAAATTACGACGAAGCAGATGGATGAAGTGGTTTCCTCCGATGGAGAGGGCGTCACCGTCGCCGGTCACCACCCACACGCTGAGTTCTGGACGAACACTCTTCAATCCGGAAACAATAGCGGTAGCACGGCCGTGGATGCTGTGCATACCATAGGTTTCCATGTAGTAAGGGAAGCGGGATGAACATCCGATGCCCGAGATGAAAACGATGTCCTCGCGGGGTATGCCCAGTTCGGGGATCACCGTTTGGACCTGTTTCAAAATGGAGTAGTCACCACACCCGGGACACCAACGTACTTCCTGATCGGTAACGAGGTCTTTGCTGGTGTATTTTGGTGATTCTGTTTCTTGTGTGACGGCTGACATGTGACAGGGTCGTTATAGAGTGTGGAAATGTTAGTGTTTCTGGTATTACTTGCCGCTAAGCAGGGATTCGATCTTTTCGACGATTTCTGATGTGGAGAAAGGAAGGCCTTTGACTTTGTTCAGTCCGATGGAAGGAATCATGAACTTGTCACGGATGATGGAATTCAATTGCCCCATGTTCATTTCCGGAATCAGTACTTGGTCGAAGTTGTAGAGAATTTCTCCGAGATTTTTCGGGAAAGGATTCAAATGGCGAAGTTGTGCATGGCTGACATCGTATCCTTTGGCGCGAGCATCCTTTACTGCCGCTTTGATTGCGCCGTAAGTAGAGCCCCACCCCAATACCAGCAATTTGCCTTTATCAGATCCGTTATCGATGGTTTGAAGAGGAATATACTCAGCGACTTTGGCCACTTTGGCTGCACGCAGGTGAACCATGAATTCGTGGTTTTCCGGATCGTAGCTGATGTTTCCGGTTTCATGCTGCTTTTCAAGTCCACCGATTCGGTGCTCCAGGCCCTTTGTTCCCGGAATCGCCCAGGGGCGTGAAAGCTTTTCGTCTCGCTTGTAAGGGAGGTATTTTTCGGCGTTGTTGCTCTCGGTGATGAAGTTTCCTTTGAAGTCTTTCAAGTCGGCCGACTGGGGGAAACGCCAGGGTTCAGAACCGTTGGCGATGTAGCCATCGCTAAGAAAGACAACCGGAGTCATGAATTCGACAGCGATGCGGCAGGCTTCATAGGCGGCTTCAAAACAGTCTGCGGGTGATTTTGCGGCAATTACGGGAAGCGGGGCTTCACCGTTACGGCCGTACATCGCCTGGAAAAGATCGCTTTGCTCGGTCTTGGTGGGAAGACCTGTTGAAGGTCCGCCGCGCTGCACGTTGATGATGACCATGGGCAGCTCGAGCATGATGCCCAGCCCCATAGCTTCACCCTTTAGTGCAATGCCCGGGCCGGACGAAGTGGTCACCGCCAGCTTTCCTCCGAAGGCGGCACCGATCACAGCGCAGATCGCAGCGATCTCATCTTCTGCCTGGTAGGTGGCAACACCAAAATTCTTGTGGCGTGAAAGCTCGTGAAGGATATCGGACGCCGGCGTGATGGGGTAGGAGCCCAGGAAAAGACCGAGGCCTGACTTCTGCGATGCAGCGATCAACCCGATGGCCGTGGCCTGGTTACCCATGATGTTCCGGTAGGTTCCGGGAGGCATTGGAGCCGGAAGGACCTTGTAACGCACTCCTATGGTTTCGCTCGTGTCACCGAAATTGTAACCTGCCTTCAGTACCTTGAGGTTAGCCTCGAGGATCTCCGGCTTCTTGGAAAACTTCTCGCGAAGGAAATGCTCGGTGTGCGACATGTCGCGGTTGTACATCCAGTAAAGGAAACCAAGTACGAACATGTTCTTCGCCCGGTCGATTTCCTTTACGCCAAGTCCACTCTCCGTCAGCGCGGCACGGGTCATCTTGGTCACATCCATGGTGATCACCCTGAAATTCTCAAGGGATCCGTCCTGGAGGGGATTCACGCCGTCGGGATAGTTGGCCAGCCGGAGGTTCTTCGGGTCGAAACCGTCGGTATTGGCGATGATGGTTCCGCCTTTGTGAATGTTTCGCAGGTTGGCTTTCAGCGCGGCTGCATTCATCACCACCAGTACGTCGCAGGAGTCGCCGGGCGTGAAAATGTTGACCGAACCGAAGTGCAATTGATATCCCGATACACCGGGGATGGTTCCTTGCGGGGCACGGATCTCCGCCGGGAAGTCGGGGAACGTACTCAGGTCGTTTCCGAGCAGTGCTGCGGTATTGGTAAACTGGGTGCCGGTTAACTGCATTCCGTCTCCGGAGTCTCCAGCGAATTTGATGATCACTCTTTCGAGGACCTGTTCTTGATCAGCCATGGCTAAAACAGTGTATTCTCTTTTTGAAGGTGCAAAAATAGCGGTTTTGACCGGGTTTATGGCGGGTGATAGTGCTGTTTTTTTTGGTTGAAGTCCCGGTCGGATAACATGAACAAACTCAAGTCGGTTTCGTTTGCGTCCAATCGCATTTCGGAAGGTGTTTTTCTGGATTTGATCGAAAAAAACCGGCCTTACGGGGCCGGTTCCTGGTTAATCAGTATCAGGGTTTTAGGGTTCAGACGCCGGCTCCGGCCATGAAAGAACTGAGTTCATGCACGCTGGAATCGAACCGGAACAAGGGGAACAACCGGTGGTAGTTGCCGGGGTCAACGGTGTAGAAATAGGCGTGTTTGGCAAGGGCGAGCATGCTGGACTCGAAGCTCAATCGGCTCAACAACAATTCTACCTGGTCGGTGCGTATACTGCCATGGGTTGCAATGGCCTGTCGTGCAATCTGAAGCCTGGTCTGGTCGAAAGGTGAGTGGTTCATCGCGGTAAGGAGGTGATGGAATGCTCCTTCATCCATACCGAACTGAACAGGTGTTCCGCAATGTCCTGATGGGTTGGGTTGATGCGAAACCACAGGTCCGGGAAAGAGTGGGAACACCTCGAAAACTTTGAGTTGTCCGTTCCGGTGAAGGATGGTTCTGATATCGGAATTTGCGGGCACGTGCAACGGGCCGTTATAGGCCAACACAAATCCGTCTCTTCTGCGGTGTCCGCTCTTCACCCATACCCGCACGTGGTGTGTACCGGGGGCGATGCGGTCGTAGTGAATGGCATCTGCGGGCTGACTGGTCGGTCCCTGGTTGACTTGAACCCGGATGATACGGTGGTCGATCTCCCGGATCTTGATTCGGGAGAAACGGGGGTCGGCATGGCTGCTCACATGGATCAGAATGCCGATGGCAATGGGAATGAAGAAGTTTTTCATGGCTTGTCCTCCTGTTTTTTTGAGTACGGAAAGGGAAGAGCAAGCCTTGTGCCGATTTACGGGTCTAACGGTAAATCCCCCCGAAAAGGGGATTCATGATTCCGGGCAGGGGCTATTTTCTCCGCGCATTCAGTAAGTCGGAGACTTGGCCGAAAAGGATCAGTGCAAAAGTGATGGTGACGATGGCGATGGAGACAGTGAACATTCGTGCTGAGATTTTTGCAAAGTTCAGCACGCCTTATGAAGAACATGTTAATTCCTCATGATGAATTTCAACAGGTTGACGGTTGATAAAATGAGGGCGGAAGGTCGACTATCGCTGACCGTCTCTCATTTTTTCTTCCCCGTGGCTTTGCCCTTTGCCGCTTTCGCTGCTTTGGCTTTTTTTCTTTTCTCGCGCTCCATGGCAAGGAAGAGCTCACGGGTGGCATTCAGGTAGCGCCAGTAGTCATCGCCATAATGCACGAAAATCTCCTGTCCGGGATGGATGGTGCGCGTGGCAACTATGAATACGCGTTTCTCGCCTTTCCGAGTCTGAATCTCATAGTGTGCGTTGTTGGTGAGTCCGCTGACCCGTCCAATACCCCTGGCGTCGTTGGCATAGCGTCCTTTGGCCCAAGGCGTGAAAAAGGCATCGATGCAACGGTTTTTGGTGATGAATACGGCGTAGCCTTCGTGGCCTTCGTTCGAACGTTTCTCGCATTCCGACCAGGTGATGATTTCACCTTCGTATTCACAGATGACATCTCCCCGGCGGAAGGTCTGCTTGGAGTATAGGCCTTTTCCGGACTTGGGTATCTGGCTTGTTTTGACGCTAACGGAATCAGACCAGTCTGTTCCCGGACTTTTTGCAAGAGGATGTTTCTTCATGGGCGCGCAAAGATAGGTGCCAGAAACGACCTAAAGCACTGCGGTCGACTACAGCCGACTCGCAAAGGATCGGTGGGTGGTGTATCCGTTGCCTGCCGGAATCACGATTTGGTGT
>JAULUX010000018.1:0-13857 GCA_032111385.1 Bacteroidia bacterium | reverse complement strand
CCGCGAGTCCGAAGGAGAAGCCAGGTTGTTGGTCAAGGAGAAAGGTGTTCTCTCGGGATCTCAGCTCGCGTTAGAGATACTTCATTTTATCGACCCGTCCCTCAATTGTCAATTTTTCCTGCACGACAGCCAGTCCGTTTCACCAGGAGACGAGGCGTTCAGAGTCAAAGGAAAGATACATAGCATACTCGTCGCAGAACGCCTGTTATTGAACTGTATGCAAAGGATGAGTGGAGTAGCCACTGCGACCAAAGCATTTGTAGATGCAATAGCCGGTACGAAAGCCCAAATACTCGACACTCGCAAAACCACGCCAATGATGCGTGCCCTGGAGAAGAAGGCAGTATTAGACGGAGGAGGTTCAAATCATCGTTTCGGCCTTTACGACATGATTCTGATCAAAGACAACCACATCGATGCATGCGGGAAGGACATCCGGAAAGCACTTGAAAAAGCAGCGGATTACAATAACCGGTTAAGCTCACGACTTCGCATCGAGGTTGAAACCAGATCAATGATTGATGTCGAAAATGCTCTGAAAACCGGCATACCCGACCGTATTATGTTTGACAATTTCAGCCCTGAACTGACAGAACAAGCAGTAAAGCTGGTAGACGGGAGAGTTGAAACCGAATCCTCTGGAGGGATTCAATTGAAAAATGTACGAGCATTCGCAGAAACCGGTGTGGATTTTATTTCGGTCGGCGCTTTAACTCATTCGGTCAAAAGTCTTGACCTGAGTCTCAAAATCATTCCATGAGCCAAGCGAGACTCATTCGCACGATAACTTCAACGCCTCTCGTCAGGAAAACCATACAGTGGTCAAAAAGAATCAGTTTGCCCGGTTTTGAAGGGCTGCCTTTTTTTGAAGCTATCAACTTTTTCATTCAACGCCTTCACGAAGGCGAATTGCAGACCAGGGCGCGCTCTATGGCTTTCAGTTTCCTACTTGCCATATTTCCTGCAATCATTTTCATCTTCACTTTGATTCCGTACATCCCACTGGAAGCTTTTCAAGACAGGCTGCTTATTCTCATAAAGGACTTTCTACCCTCCAACACCTTTGAAGTGGCTCGAGAAACGATTGAAGATATCATCCGACAGCAGCGAGGCGGACTATTATCGTTCGGTTTCATATTCGCGCTATATGTAACAACGGACGGCATCATTGCATTGATGAACTGGTTCAACAAAAGTTATCATG
Source organism: Bacteroidia bacterium (assembly GCA_032111385.1). Taxonomy (GTDB): domain Bacteria; phylum Bacteroidota; class Bacteroidia; order AKYH767-A; family OLB10; genus JAJTFW01. The sequence continues at coordinate 12,653 of JAULUX010000018.1, read as the reverse complement.
GCCACAAACAACGGCCGGGCTGGAAACAAAGGCTGGTCGCTACAGGTATTACGATTTCACTTGCAATCCTAGTGACTGCCGCCGTAGGCCTTCTTGTAATATCGGAAATCACCTATTCCTACCTTGAAAAAAAAGGCATCATGGTCAACTTGATGGAAATCATCCTTCTTACGGCCGGAAAATGGATCATCCTTCTTTTACTTTGCTTCGCAACAATTTCGCTGTTGTACTATCTGGGTCCTTCTAAAAAAGAGAGAATGCGCTTTATTTCTGCAGGATCGACATTGGCCACCATGCTTTTGGTCATCACGTCACTTGTGTTCAATTATTTCATCACGCACTTTGCACAATACAACAAGGTTTATGGCTCAATAGGCACATTGATTGTAATCCTGTTATGGCTGTATATCAATTCCCTTGTCCTGCTAGTGGGGTATGAACTCAATGTATCCATTCGCAAAGCGCGGAAAATCACTCCACTTCCCAATCAGTGATTGTTGGCGGAAATACTTTCTCGTCCACCCATTGCCCTTGCTCATTCAACTTCTGAATGACGTACTTTTCAATACCGGTATCCCAATCCACGTACTGGGTCCATTTCAAGAAGTCTACCGATCCAGCCTCTGACTTCTCAAGCAATATCGACGAACCAATTCGGCCCAGATCAGCCTGAACATCACAAACATTCCGCGTTTGGATGCGGAAGATATAGCGGTTCCAATCGACGTCTACAGCACGATCATCGTACGAATAAATGCCGGCAGGGACGGATCCCACGGAATTGAAATTAATTCCATCCTCTGATCGGAAGACCAGATATTCCAGGACAGCCTGCGGGAGGACATCCGGTTCGGACCATTCAGTGAGAACATAGCGATCATCAACCACAGTGCTTCGAACTATATCAACGCGCTGTGACTGGATCTGGCTGACAGGCTGAGACGTCACTACATTACTTAGCGAATAAACTTGACTATTCCCACACAATGGAGTCGCCTCAATCCTGTATTGATAATCGAATGGACACCACGATGTACTGTCTACATAAGAAGACATGGCACCAGTAACTTCTCCAATTAGTTCGAAAGCTGATCCAAAATCATTAGCCCGCCAAATCCGGTAAGCTCCGACCTCACAACCTTCATAAGGCGACCAACTGAGCTGAACCTGATGCAATCCAGCCTGGGAATTCAACAAGATTGTCGTATGGGTCAATGAATCAGGCACTGACGAAGTATAACCACACTTGTCTACCGCCCTTACCTTGTAAGTGTAGTTAGAAGATGCGGTGGCGACCTGGTGATCAACAAAACTTGCGAACGGCAATCCTATGCAAGAAGCATGAGTGACGGAGCCTAAGCTGTCATAAAAGCCGGTCACCGGATCCAATCGAAGAACCTCATAGTAATCGACATCCACCTCTGTTGAACCAAACCACTCTACAGAAACATGGACTCCGGGTTCGACTGAAACTCGACGCAACCGAACCGGAGCAGGAGGCAGAGTATCAAACACGGTGATAAAGTTTGTCAGTTCAAGAGAGTCTGAGCATCCTCCTGAATTCGTTACAACCAGTTTAACAGGGTAAGATCCTGCATCGCTGAATACTATTTGATTTTGAGGTCCGATGCCCGTATCACCATTGCCGAATGTCCAATTAAAAACCGGATCATCCAATTGGGAGCAGAGTGATGAAAAAACGACTTGCAGTGGCGGGCATCCTTCCGTCACATCTGAACTAAAATTTACGACAGGCCTGCTGCCTACGACTACGGAGTCGGTCATTATCTGCTCTGCAGAGCAGCTGTCACCGTTGAATGCGATTAGCTTTATCCTGTATATGCCCGGTGTGGCGTAAGTGTAATTGGTCACTGGACCATGAAGAATCTGTCCATCACCCATTTCCCAAACCAGACTATCTGCGAACGAAGTCGTATCCGTAATGAAAATGGTCAAGGGAGCACATCCGCTTAAAACATCTGTATAGAACCCCGGCACCGGAGATGCAGCGGCTGAAATGTGAACTGGGTGCGTATATACGGAATAGCAGCCATTTGAATCTACCACGTACAATGAAACCGCAAAGTCACCTGAGTCGACGAATACATGACTTGTATTCATAGCGCTATCCGTCAGACCATCTCCGAAATACCACTGATAAGACAAACCGTCGATCGATGTATTGGTAAAATTGACCTGCAATGGAGTACACCCGGAAACAAGGTCCATTTCAAATCCCGGCTGTGGTCCAAGCACACGAATGAGACTATCCGCAGTCAAGGTGTCCTTGCATCCAAACTTATTGGTCACGACCAATTGCGTTGAATAAACTCCCGGCTCTGAGTACAGCTTGTTTGGGTTCGCACTCGTCGAAACGGATCCATTCCCAAAATCCCAGGAATAAGCCATCGGATTCGTACTCTGATCTGTATACTGAACAAACAAAGGAGCACATCCCAGAACCGTATCAGCCGTAAACTGTGCCACGGGTGTGTTGACTTCAATCAACGAATCCACCACAAGCGTATCCGTGCATCCCGTTGGTCCGGTAACGACAAGGCTGACACCGTAAAAGCCATCTGTAAGATAAGTTTGTGATGGAGACCAGCTTGAATCAACCTGACCATTTCCAAAGTCCCACTGGCAAGAGTTTACATGGGTACTTAAATTGATGAAAGATGTCTGCCAAGGGGCACAACCGCCAGGAGCCGAGCAACTGAACTCCGCTTTTGTAATCAAAGGAGGAGGCAATCGCTTCTGCTTTGAGCATCCATTCACGTCTTTAATGGTCAAGGTGATAGAATCCGTTGGTTGATTGATATAAGTGTGAACAGGATTCGTTACGGTAGATGCTGCCCCGTCTCCGAAATTCCAATGCCATGATACAGCATCAACACTCAGGTCATTGAATGTAGCAATAGCTGGCGAACAATTTTCACTCATGGAAAATTGAAAATCAGCACTGAGTTGACTGATGTAAAAAGCATTGGTGATGGTAAAGCTGCTGCTGCAAATATTCTCGTATGCGGTCAGTGTGATATCGTATGTTCCGGGGGTTGAAAAATGCTTAACAGGATCCTTTGCATTGGAGAAGAATGTACCATTGGCGGACCATATCCAATTGGAGCTTCCCTGGGAGGAATTATGAAACCAATACGTAAAAACCTGGCAATTGGTTTGTGGACCTGTCATTGAAAACGAAGCTTCTGGCTTATACACATTCACCAAATACGGCATCGTATACCTTCGTACGCAACCATTGACATCGGTCACATTCAAATTGACTTGATAGGCACCTCCGTTTGAATAGGTATGCGAGGGCGAGACTGCATTGGACGTATTTCCGTCACCGAAATCCCAACTGTAAGATGCGAATTGCAGTACTCCGGGATCAAACGTGATTGTATCTCCGGCACAAGCACGTCGCCTACTGGCCTTCAGGTCGCCTGTAGCACTTACGCGGAAAGATTTAACGATATATGACTTGCAGGCATTGGAGTCGGTCAGATTCAAAGAGACTTGATAGGCGGCACTGATATTCGGATAGGAGTAGCTTGCGGCCGGTGTATTAAAAGTGACTCCTGCTCCAAAATCCCACAAATAAGTGGCACCGGGAACACTCGAAGCGACATCAACGCGCAGCCCTCTGCACAAAGGGGTGGTGCTAACCTGAAAATCCGTAACCGGATCATTAACTAGAATTGTGTCGCCCAGAAAGACAGAGTCCGTTGCACCGTTCGCCCTCTGGATGAAAACCATCGGAACGAAAATCCCACCTGACAAGTAGGTGTGACTGGGTGACGATAAAGTACTTGTTGTACCGTCTCCAAAGTCCCATAAATAAGCTACAGCTGTCGGATCCGGATTACTGAAGTCGACGGTGTACGGCGCACAATGACTGACGGGAGGTGTATATGGAATTCCACCGCCAAGTCCGCCCGGGTTACTATTGGTTGAACCGAATGTTATAGGAGGGTAAGAATAGGTATAAGAGCAGGAATCGTTTCCAATAGTCAGACTGAGGGCAAATGGTCCGGATCCGTTATAAACATGAAGTGGATTTTCAGAAGAGTCGGTGGATCCATCACCAAAATCCCAATACCACCAAGTAGCCTGGGTTGAATTGGCGTAAAACTGCGCATTAAAGGGCGCTACGGTATCCGTACAGATCATTGCGGGATAGGCACCTAAACCGGTAATCTGTACTGCTCCATTCGCCTGAAGTGTTGTTTGACAGCCCCCCGGAGTGGTAGCATGCAAGGTGACGTTGTAGACTCCCGGTCCGGGAAAGACATGCGTAGGATGCTGCATAGTGGAACTACCACCAGACCCGAAGACCCAATTCCATGCGACCGCATTTGCGGTGGTATCGTTAAACTGGACCACATACGGAGGACATTGGCTTACTGTATATGTAAATCCCGGATCTGCACCGTCGATAATAAATGTCTGAAAATCGGGGATGTGGTATTCACAACCGTTGGCTGATGAAGTCGTGGTCAATGAAACAACATAAGTTCCCGGAATTGAGTAGACATGATATGGGTTGGCAAGTTGGGATGTATTGCCATCACCAAAATCCCACAAATAGGAGACCGCTCCAGAGGCATCGGAGAAATTGACACCAAACGGAGCACACCCTGTGACCGGAGGAGGTGCTTGATAATTTACCTGAGCCGCCCCAACATTGATCGGAGTGTTGTACACAACCGTATCCGAACAGCCGCTGGTTGTATCACGCGCAATCAACCTGACCAAATAAGTGCCTGGTGTCGCATACACGTGCGAGGGATGCTGAGCGGACGAAATTGTTCCGTCGCCGAAATCCCATTGATAAGCATTGGCATAGGTGGATGTGTTTGAAAAATTGACCAACATCGGTGGACAACCAGAAACCAGATCTGCGTTAATTCCTGCGACAGGACCATACGCAAGTACTTTGGGATTCAGTGGATAGCTTAGCGTGCATCCATTCTGAGCAGTAGCAGTCAGGGTAACAGTATAAGTTCCTGCCAAATCATACACATGGGGTGGAGGCAAAGCCAGTGTGGATGAATCACCGTCTCCGAAATCCCACATCCATGAGTAATTGGATGACGACTGATTATTTTGAAACGAAACTGACAATGGTGTACAACCTACATTGTTGGACATCCCGAACACAAAGGATGGACGACCGAGAACTACCACCGGACCGGCCGAAACAGTATTTTGACAGCCATTCAGATACGTTGCGGTCAAGGAAACAGGATATGTACCTGTATCCTGATAAGTATAATAAACTGTTGCTCCCGGCCGAGTCAACCCATTGCCGATGGTCCAGGTATAGGTAGCAAGTGGATTAGCAACAGTTGAAAATGCATTGCCCAGAGGCTGGCAACCTGTTAGTGCATGAATATTAACCGAAGGAACCGGATTGTAGGAAATATGAACGGGATGAGGCGCGTAAACCGTATCCGTACATCCCAATGGGCTTGTAAGCATCAAACTGACAAGATGGAAACCGGTATCTGCAAATACATGCTGAACGTTGACCTGTTGATTTCCAGATGGACCAGAGCCGAAATCCCAATGCCAGGTGGATACATTTTGAAGTGCACTCAACCCGAATTGAAAGGCATGGGCAGCATCGCAGGATTGCGTATCCGACATCACTACAACCGCCCTGGGCTTCGGAAAAACAGTGATCAGGTTCGAGCTGATTTTAACTTTCTGGCAACCGGTTTGTGAATTGTAAACCAGTAGCTTTACTGTGAATACACCAGAGGTATCATACGTGTGTACAGGATTATGAAGATAACTCACCAATCCGTCACCAAAATCCCAAATGCAAGAATCAAATCCGGTGGATAGGTTCGAAAACTGAAATGGAGCCGACTCCTGGCATCCGGATGTTTGATTTACGGTGAAATCGGCAAATGGCGAAGGGTGTACTGTAAGTGTCTGAGAGTAGGTTGAATTTGAGTTGCCCTGTGAGGCCGTTAGAACAACCGTGTACGTACCCGGGATGCTGAACACATAATTCGGATTGGGATCTGAGGAGTAATTTCCATTTCCAAACTGCCAGCTGAAAACACTTGCTCCAACCGATGTGTTTTGAAACTGTACGATCAAAGGAGCACAACCTGAGCTTACGTCAGCCTGAAAAGAAGCCTGCAATGATTGTCCGTTCGCGCTGACCTCCTGAAGCAACAAAAAAGCCAGGAATACCATCCGGACGGCCGAATAACGTTTGAGGATACAGAAGCGCATTCTATGAAGATTGATTACCGCCCTGTTACGAGAATGTTCATGAATTGGTTCCGAATCTTACAGACAACATGAATTGGGAGTATACACCCACTGTTCGTCAATGAGCACCATCAAGCACTATAAACCGTATTATATTACTGATTTACAATATTTTAAATCTCCTGAATCAGAATACAAGTACTTTTGCAATCGACATCATGAAGACGATTTCTGAACAAGAGTGGGTAGAGGTACTTGGCGCGCGTGTCCATAATCTACAAAACGTAGATATCAGCTTTCCAAGAAACAAATTGGTGGTTTTAACCGGTTTAAGCGGTAGCGGAAAATCGTCTCTGGCTTTCGACACGATTTATGCCGAAGGGCAACGTCGATACATGGAAACCTTTTCCGCTTACGCAAGGCAGTTCCTTGGCAACATGGAAAGACCCGATGTGGACAAAATCCGCGGCTTGAGTCCGGTCATTTCCATTGAACAAAAGACGACTAACACCAACCCGCGCTCAACAGTTGGGACAGTCACCGAAATCTATGACTTCCTCAGGTTGCTTTACGCCCGAGCAGGAGAAGCGTATTCGTACATGACCGGTGAGAAGATGATCCGGATGACCGACGAACAGATCCAGGAGGTGATTCTTCGTGACTATGATGGAAAAAAAGTCTTATTTCTAGCGCCAGTGATCAAAGCCCGCAAAGGGCACTACAGGGACTTGTTTCAGCAGATCGCACAACAGGGGTTCGTTAAGGTGCGGATAGATGGTGAAATCACAGAAATAAAACGGGGACTGCAGGCGGACAGGTACAAGACCCACGATATTGAAATCGTCATAGACAGAATCGCGGTCAACGAGGACAATATGCTACGCATCAGCGAATCGATCAAGACGGCGTTGAAGCAGGGCAAGGGTACGATGATGCTGATGAATGAAAGCGACCAACGGATTCGTCATTTCAGTCAGCATCTGATGTGTCCCAGCTCAGGAATATCGTACGACGAACCTGCTCCAAACTCCTTTTCATTCAATTCGCCCTACGGTGCATGTACGCATTGTAACGGGCTTGGCACCATTCCAGAAATCGACATCAAGACGGTCATTCCAGACACTTCCCGAAGCATCAAGCAAGGCGGGATAGTTCCACTTGGCGATTTGAAAGACAACTGGATATTCCAACAGATCGCCGCTATTGGCAAAAAATTCGGATTCACCCTTAGCACACCCATTGCTGAAATCCCTGAAAAGGCGCTTCAAATTCTTTTGTACGGGTCTAATGACATCATTTCAGTTGAAAACGGATTCACATCTGGGTCTGTGAACAGTGTTAAGTTGAGTTTTGAAGGCATAGCGAGTTTCATTTCCGCCCAGATCGAAGACGACACCTCATCCATGCGGATGAAAAAATGGGCTCAAGGATTCATGACCTATATCGATTGTCCGGAATGCAACGGACAGCGACTAAAAAAGGAATCCCTTTTCTTCAAAATTGACGGAAAGAACATAGCTGAGCTATCGCAGACGGACATCAAGCTATTGTATGAATGGAGCATAGGACTGGATGAACGATTGAATTCAAAACAAAGGGTGATAGCCAAGGAGATCTTGAAGGAGATCAACAAAAGGATTCGCTTCTTACTCGATGTCGGACTGGATTACCTCACCCTGAATCGAACATCCAAATCTTTATCCGGAGGAGAGTCCCAGCGGATCCGCCTTGCCACGCAAATCGGATCTCAACTGGTTGGTGTGATGTATATACTTGACGAACCCAGCATCGGGCTGCATCAGCGCGACAACACAAGGCTAATTCAATCACTGAAAAATCTGAGAGACCTCGGCAATTCGGTCATTGTTGTAGAGCATGACAAAGAGACCATTCTCGAAGCGGACCATGTAATTGATCTTGGCCCCGGGGCGGGCATACATGGTGGTCGGATTGTTGCTCAAGGAACGGCTACGGACATCATCGCTTCCCAATCGCTGACCGGGCGCTATTTGTCAGGTGAGCTCACAATCCCAAAACCCAAACGAAGGAAAGGGAACGGATTATTCATCAAACTGAAGGGGGCGAACGGCAACAACCTAAAATCCGTAAATGCCGAATTCCCCCTTGGAACATTCATTTGTGTAACGGGAGTATCCGGAAGCGGCAAGTCGACGTTGATCAACGAGACCCTCTACCCTATCCTAAACCAACACTTTTACAGATCGCACCAGAAACCATTACCATACAAAAGCATTCAGGGACTGGAGCACGTTGATAAGGTGATAGAAATTGATCAAAGTCCGATCGGCAGAACCCCACGTTCAAATCCCGCCACTTACACAGGTGTATTCAGCGACATAAGAAATCTTTTCGCTCAACTAAGCGAATCCAAAGTCAGGGGTTACCCTCCAGGCTGGTTTTCATTCAACGTAAAAGGAGGAAGGTGTGAGGCTTGCCAAGGCGCGGGAATGCGAACTATCGAAATGAACTTCCTGCCTGATGTTTACGTACCGTGCGAGCAGTGTAATGGGAAAAGGTACAACCGGGAGATACTCGACATACGATACAGGGGGAAGTCAATCAGCGACGTGCTGGACATGAGCATTGACAATGCTGTTGAGTTTTTTGAAAACATGCCCGGAATCCTGCACAAAATCAAGACACTTAAGGAAGTTGGCCTCGGCTATCTGACCATCGGTCAGCAAAGCACGACATTGTCCGGCGGTGAAGCACAACGGGTTAAACTCGCCACTGAACTTGCCAAGAAAGACACCGGTAAGACCATCTACATCCTTGACGAACCCACGACAGGACTTCATTTCGAAGATGTGAGAATACTGCTTGAGGTTCTCGAAAAACTAGTCGACAAGGGAAATACGATACTGGTCATTGAACACAATATGGATGTGATCAGATCGGCCGACCACATCATCGACCTGGGCCCTGAAGGAGGACGAGGGGGAGGCAAAATCCTTTGTGAGGGACCACCTGAAAAAATCGTTCAGAACACACAATCCATTACAGCGCGCTTCCTGGAAAAGGAACTATGAAATGCGGAACCTATTCCGTATTGTAACGTAAAACCGAACATGCAACACGACGAATCCAAAATCCGAAAAGCGTTCAGCAAGAAAGACTGGCAGGAAATCAAAACGCAGGACACCTGGCAGATTTTCAAAATCATGGCTGAGTTTGTGGAAGGTTTCGAAAAAATGAGCAGAATTGGCCCTTGCGTTTCCATTTTCGGATCCGCTCGTACCGAGCCAGGAACCACTTACTATCTCCTCGCAGAAGAAATCGCATACAAACTCACACGGGAGGGATACGGAATCATCACGGGAGGTGGACCCGGAATCATGGAAGCTGCCAACAAAGGCGCGCAAAAAGGGAATGGCAAATCAGTAGGGCTCAACATCAAACTGCCCTTTGAACAGGCCCCCAATCCGTTCATTGATTACGACAAGAACATCACGTTCGACTACTTCTTCGTGCGCAAATTGATGTTCATCAAATATGCTCAAGGATTCATTGTTCTTCCCGGAGGTTTCGGCACAATGGACGAACTTTTCGAATCACTTACGCTGATCCAAACTCATAAAATAGGTCGCTTCCCGATCGTACTGGTCGGAAAAAAATACTGGGAAGGACTTTTACAATGGATACAAGAGGTGCTCGTTACTGAAAAGTACATCAACCCGGACGATTTAAACCTTTTCAAAGTGGTTGAAACCCCGGAAGAAGCCGTAGCCGTAATCAATTCGTTTTACTCCAAGTACTTGCTCAAGCCAAATTTCTAAGAGGCTACTTCAACTTTTTCGTCGGGAACGGGAAAATCCGCGCCCATACTGAAACCTTTCATAACGTTTTGCGGTAAAAACGCAAGCCGGATGGTGTTCATCTGTCATAATCGCCGCTGCAATGCAAGCGCTGAGGATGACCATGAAGACAGGCTTCTTATAAACAGAAAAATGGAAGAACAAGCAATCAACATCCTTCTCGTAGAGGACGACAGTGTAGATGTAATGAATGTACAGAGAGCATTCAAGAAAAACGATATCGGCCATCCGTTGCACGTGGCTTTCAACGGCGTTGAAGCACTTCATATGCTTCGAGGAACGCACGGAAAGCCCAAGCTCAGCCCACTTCCCCGGATCATCCTTTTGGACATAAATATGCCGAAAATGAACGGCATAGAATTCCTCAGAGAAATCCGAAAAGATGAAGAATTAAAGTCCATCAGTGTCTTTGTAATGACCACCTCAAACGATGAACAGGACAAGATGGAGGCCTATAATTTGAATGTTGCAGGCTATATACTCAAACCCCTGTCATTTGACAAATTCGTACATGCTGTTTCCATACTCAAAGACTACTGGAAACTTTGTGAGCAACCGGAAAATCAAACGGCGGTTCATTTAAAACAAGACGATAATCGGTTTTTCCAATGAGCGGTTCACAAACGATGCTGTATTCCAACTACCGTCTATTGATAGTCGAAGACGAGGAAATCAACCGGTTCGTACTTGAGAAAATCCTCCGTGCAGTCAATTGGAACTTCACGTTTGCCGGCTCAGGAGAGGAGGCGCTTGTGCTGATTCAAAACTCAGTATTTGACTTTGTCTTGCTGGACATCGAATTGCCGGGATTGAATGGGTATGAGACTGCAAAAGCAATCAAAAATCTGCCATGGCAAGACTCTACTCCTCCGCATATACTGGCAATGACCGGCCATCAATATGCCGATCACGCTATAAACACTGCCGATTGCGGAATCAATGGATGGATAGTAAAACCTTTCGACCTGGAACAGCTGCTAACCGCAATACTGAACACGATTGAACAAGCCGCAAATACAAATTTGAAGTCCGTCATCAATCTTAACCTTTTAACTGAAATAGCAGGTGACGACCCTGAATTCATTCGAATCTGCATCGAACTGTTTCTACGTGAAATGCCGGAAAACCTCAGTCGATTGAAATCGGCGATCATAAACACTGAATGGGAGACCATCAGAACAACCAGCCACAAGATGAAAACCTCATTGAATTACATGGGGATGAACGAATACAGATTAGCGGCGGCGAACATTGAGAAACTATCCAGGGATAAAAGAGACATGGAGTGTATCAGGTCGAGTGCGCAGTTGATCACAACAGGCTGCCGGCAGGCATTCAAAGAATTAAATGAATTCATGTTTAAAAGCGAAGAACCCAAATCATGACACCTGCAAGAATATTCCTGATTGAAGATGACATGATGGTTGCCGCCATCATCTCTAAAAAGGTTCTGGCATTGGAAAATACCGAAATCGTTCACTTTGTCACAGGGGAAGAATGCCTAAGCGCATTGAATGAAAAACCGGACATCGTGATCATTGACTACAATCTTCCCGGTATTGACGGATTGACCTTGCTGAAGCAAGTCAAGATCAACAGTCCGGGTTCGATGGTTATCGTTTGTTCGGGTCAGGATGAGATGCGAGTAGCCCTTGATTGCCTCAATAACGGAGCAAGCAAATACATCATCAAGGACGAAATGATGCTCATCAACCTTGAAAACGAATTGAAAAACCTGTCGATGAATGTCACCCTGAAACGGGAAGTGGAATTTCTTCAGGACCAGATCATCGATCGAAACAAATACTCGAATATTATCGGCCATAGCCAGCCCATATTGCGTGTACTTCGCCTAATCCAAAAGGTTGAAAAGAACAACATGATGGTCTTGATTACCGGTCAGAGCGGAACCGGAAAGGAGCTGGTGGCGAAAGCCCTCCATTACAACAGTCCGCGTGCGAGGAAACCATTCGTAGTAGTGAACATGGGCGCAATCCCATCTGAACTGATCGAGAGTGAGTTGTTCGGCCACGAGAAAGGAGCGTTCACCGATGCCCGGGAGCGCAGAATCGGAAAATTCGAACAGGCAGAAGGTGGAACCATCTTCCTGGATGAAATCGGAGAAATGGAGTTAGGGATGCAAGCTAAACTGCTGCGCATACTTCAGGAAAAGGAGGTCACCAGGATCGGAAGCAATAAAACCATCAAGCTAGATTTCCGACTGGTAGCTGCAACAAACAGAAACCTGACAGAAGAAGTGAAAGCAGGCCGATTCAGAGAGGATCTCTTCTACAGGATCCAGGGATTCCTAATCCATCTTCCCCCTCTGAATCAAAGAGGAGAAGACATCCTGTTGCTCGCAAAGGCTTTCCTTAAAGAATTTTGCGCACAAAACCGACTACCACAATTGACTATTGAAAAGGACGCTTGCCAATTCATGCTGGATTACAAGTGGCCCGGGAACATAAGGGAATTGAAGGCGGTCATAGAACGTGCGGCATTGATGGCAGAAGACAGCAGGATAACTGTTGATGACCTGACCTTCGTCACCGCATAACGAAAAAGAAAAAAGAAAAACATCAAATT
>JAULUX010000017.1:0-20129 GCA_032111385.1 Bacteroidia bacterium | reverse complement strand
ATTACCTTTGGGGGTTTATACAAAATTAACCGAATTCCCGAATAGAGTCCCCATGCGCATCGAGACCGCCGCCCAGATCCGTCAGGCCTTCCTTGACTTCTTCCGTTCGAAAGGACATACCATCGTCCCCTCCGCACCCATCGTGGTGAAGAACGATCCCACATTGATGTTCACCAATGCCGGGATGAACCAATTCAAGGACATCATTTTGGGTAACGTCACCGCTTCTTCAACACGCGTGGCCAACACCCAGAAGTGCCTGCGGGTGAGTGGAAAACACAACGACCTGGAAGAAGTGGGCGTAGACACCTATCACCACACCATGTTCGAGATGCTGGGCAACTGGTCATTCGGCGATTATTTCAAACAGGAAGCCATTGCCTGGGCCTGGGAGTTGTTGACCGATGTGTATCAGCTTCCTGCGGATCGGCTTTACGTCACCGTTTTTGAAGGGGATGCCAGAGAGAACCTGGCTTTCGACCAGGAAGCATACGACTGCTGGAAGAAGTGGATCGATCCCGCTCGAATTTTGAACGGCAACAAGAAGGATAATTTCTGGGAGATGGGGGAGACCGGTCCCTGCGGACCCTGTTCCGAGATCCACATCGACCTGCGCACCGACGAGGAGCGCGCCAAGATCGACGGCAAGACGTTGGTGAACACCAGCGATCCCCAGGTGATTGAGATCTGGAACAACGTGTTCATGGAGTTCAACCGCAAGGCCGACGGAAGCCTCGAGCCTTTGCCCGCCCGTCACGTGGATACCGGTATGGGCTTCGAGCGCTTGTGTATGGCCATGCAAGGCAAGGTGTCGAATTATGACACCGACGTGTTTACACCCACCATCCGCTTCATTGAATCGAACTGTTCGCACCGCTACGGCACTTCGGAAAAGACCGATATCGCGATGCGCGTCATCGCTGACCATATCCGCGCCATTTCCTTTGCGATCGCCGACGGACAGTTGCCGTCGAACAACAAGGCCGGCTATGTCATCCGCCGTATCCTGCGCCGTGCCGTGCGTTATGCTTTCACTTTCCTTGGATTGAAAGAAGCTTTCATCTACCGGCTTGTCCCTCTTCTGGCCGAGCAATTCAGTCAGGTTTTCCCCGAACTCAAGGCTCAGGAGGATTTTGTAGCCCGTGTCATCCAGGAGGAGGAAAGCGCATTCCTGCGTACCCTCGATGCAGGTATCCGCAAGTTCGAGGCCTGGCATGCACCCGTCATCGCAGGCGATTTTGCTTTTGAATTATACGACACCTACGGCTTCCCCATCGACTTGACCCAGCTCATGGCCCGCGAGGCCGGCAGGGAAGTGGATATGGATGGATTCCATGCCTGCATGGAGCAGCAGAAGAACCGATCACGGAAAGCCACCTCCGTGAGTGCCGATGACTGGACCGTGGTGCGCGACGAAGACCAGGTGGAGTTTGTCGGCTACGACATGCTCGAGTGCGAATCGGAACTGCTGCGCTATCGCAAGGTGAAGAAAGGAGGTAAGGAGCAATATCAGCTTGTGTTGAGCCGTACTCCTTTTTATGCTGAAAGCGGTGGACAGGTCGGAGATACCGGTAGCCTTATTTCGTCTCAAGGAACGGTGCATATCACCGATACGCAGAAAGAAAACAACCTGATCGTCCATTACGCCGATACGCTTCCTGCTGATCTTGAGGCCTCGCTTGTGGCCCGCGTCGATTTCAGCCGCCGTTCAGCCATCACCCGCAACCACAGTGCCACTCACCTCATGCATTCTGCTTTGCGCCGGGTGCTGGGACTCCATGTGGCCCAGAAGGGATCGCTGGTGAATGAACAGATGACCCGCTTCGACTTCTCCCACTTCGCCAAAGTGTCCGACGACGAGATTGAAAAGATCGAGCGCATAGTGAACGAGCACATCCGTTACAACATCGCTTTGAACGAGCAACGCAACGTACCCATCGCCCAGGCCATGGAAAGCGGAGCGACGGCATTGTTCGGTGAGAAGTACGGTGATTTTGTGCGCGTCATCATCTTCGACAAAGATTACTCGGTGGAACTCTGTGGAGGAACCCACGTGCGCTCCACCGGCGAGATCGGTCTCTTCAAAGTCGTTTCTGAAAGTGCGGTGGCAGCAGGTGTGCGCCGCGTGGAGGCCATCACCGCTACAGGAGCTGATGCCTACATTCAATCGCGATTGTCCGATCTTCAGCAGGTGCGCGAGTTGATCAACAACCCCAAGGACGTCGTGAAGGGTGTAGCTTCGCTTGTAGAGGAAAACAATGCCCTGCGCAAGCAGCTCGAAGCCCTTCAGCACGAAAAGGCGCAGCAGGTGAAAGCTGCCTTGCTAAGGCAGGTGGAAGAGCGGCAAGGCATGAACGTGATTATCGCCGAAGTCGATTTGCAACCCGAACTCATCAAAACCATTTCCTACGAACTCAGACAGCAGGTGCAAAGGCTTTTCTGCTTCCTTGCCACTGCCAATGATGGTAAGCCCCACCTTTCCCTCATGATGGAAGAAGTGCTCGTGACTGAAAAAGGACTCAACGCCACCCAGCTCATCCGCGACCTCGCCAAGGACATCCAGGGCGGTGGAGGAGGACAGCCTTTCTATGCTACGGCAGGAGGGAAGAATGCGGAGGGAATCCCCTCAGTGCTGGAGAAGGTGAAGGGGCTGGTGTAATTGGTCCAAACGCTTCGACTCTGGTCCCTGAGCCGAGTCGAAGGGCGCTCAGCCACCGGATAGAGACCGGTCCCCGAGCGGAGTCGAGGGGCCTTGAATGATGTGCACAATTATCTATTCCACGCCGGTCTTCGACAGGCTCAGCCCACTTTTTGGATATATTCGTGAAACAACATTCCACCCATGAGCAAACACCCCTCCGGTTTACCCTATCTCTTCCTCTCCGAAATGTGGGAGCGTTTCGGTTATTACCTGATGATCGGAATCTTCACCCTGTACTTGAAGGATGTATCGGAAGGCTTTGCGATGACCGAGAAGGAGGCCTCCGACCTGTATGGGACGTTTATCGCCCTCGTATTCCTGACGCCTTTCCTTGGTGGACTCATCGCCGACCGCTACCTGGGCTATACCAAGTCTGTGGTATTAGGCGGTGTGCTGATGGGGGCAGGCTATTGCCTCATGAGTATCCACGATCTGAATGTGCTTTACGTGGCCATGACGCTGGTGATCTTTGGAAACGGATTTTTCAAGCCAAATATTTCCACGCTGCTGGGGAATCTTTATTCAACTGATGCCTACCGCGATAGGAAAGATGAAGGTTACAACATCTTCTACATGGGCATCAACGTGGGTGCATTTATCTGCAATTTCTTCGGAGCTGCGCTACAGATCCTCTTCGGTTGGGGCTGGGCTTTCATGGCGGCCGGTATCGGGATGTTCATCGGGTTGATAGTGTTCCTTTCCGGGCGCAAGCATTACCAGGGCTTCGATCAGAAAAAGGGGATTCAGCCGGGCGATATGCCCATGATGAAAATTGTAGGGCTGATCCTGCTACCTGCTTTGGTATTCGGACTCATAGGCTGGCTGATACCCGACAACATCTTCGGCTCTGACAGTACCGATGCCTTCATCCTGAGCTGCGTACCGGTGTTGTATTTCTTTGCGAATATCTATTTCACAGCCCCGAAAGAAGAGAAAGGCCCCATCGGAGCCATGTTGGCCATCTTCGCCGTGGTCATCCTGTTCTGGGCGGTGTTCAAGCAAAACGGTTCCGCACTCAACACCTGGGCAGACCGTTACACCGATCGCTCGGTGAGCGGAACCACAGAGGTGGCGTTCAATTCGCTGAAGCAAAGCAAACAAATTGAATACGTGAAGGACACCGTGCCCGTGTACGATGAGTATTTCCGCCTGAAAAAGGTGAACGGAGAGGTACAGGAAGAAGTGGATTACCCGGTGTATTTCCGCAACATGCATCCCGAAAAACTGCCCGAAGAAGGAGCGAGTATCAGTGTGTGGGCCACCAACCTCAGCCAGTCCATCAATCCGGGTTGGGTGATCCTGTTGACTCCTGCCGTCGTGGCCTTTTTCACCTGGCTTCGCCGACGGGGGAAAGAGCCTTCCACTCCGGCCAAGATCGCTTATGGTCTTCTCATTTCAGCCCTCTCTGCTCTTGTAATGGTGGCTGCAGCCAAGGCCGGTGCAAACGGATCAGAGAAGGTGAGCGTTTGGTGGCTGATCGGTACTTACGGTGTAATCACCATTGGGGAGCTGTTCCTGAGTCCCATGGGTTTGTCGCTGGTCTCCAAACTGAGTCCTCCGCGCATTACCTCATTGATGATGGGTGGTTGGTTCCTGAGCACTTCCATCGGGAATAAGTTGAGCGGGGTGTTGGCCAGCATGTGGGACAAGTACGAGCAGAAAACCGATTTCTTCCTTTTTAACTGTTTCTTGTTGCTCGTTGCCACCGCTATGGCATTCGCCATGCTACGTTGGTTGAACAGGATCTTCAAGGCGAACACTTAACTTAAGAAAGGGATTCAAAGCAAACAGCCGACCTTCGGGTCGGCTGTTGTATTTATCAACCTAAAGTCAATCGTGGTCAGGCATTCGCTTTCGCTTTCTCTACCTGCTTCTTCATCCACTCGGTGGTAACGGAGCCCGGACGCTCGATGGGGTGACCCAGGGCGCGGTCCCAAAGCAGACTGGTGAGTACACCAATGCCGCGCGATACGCCGAACAGGACGGTGTAAAAATCGTATTCGGTCAGGCCGTAGTGGATCAGCAATACGCCGCTGTGCGCATCTACGTTCGGCCAGGGATTTTTGATCTTACCTGTGGCCTGGAGTATGCCCGGAACAACCTCGTACAACATGCCCACGATCTTGAACAGTTCATCATCAGGCATGTGTTCTTGCCCGAATTCCATCTGAGCAATGTAGCGGGGGTCGGTCTTACGAAGTACGGCGTGGCCGTAACCCGGAACAACACGTCCGTCGGCGAGGGTCTTCTTCACATAATCGGAAATCTCCTCTTTGCTGGGTAGGCGGCCTCCATAAAAGTCGCGCAGGTCGTAGATCCAACGGACCACTTCCTGATTGGCCAATCCGTGCAAAGGACCGGCAAGTCCGTTCATTCCGGCGGATAGTGAATAGTAAGCATCGCTAAGTGCCGATCCCACCAGGTGTGTCGTATGAGCGGAAACATTGCCCCCTTCGTGGTCGACGTGGATCGTCAGGTAAAGACGCATCAGCGACTTCATGCCGTCGTCGTCGAAGCCCAGCATGTGGGCGAAGTTGGCACCCCAATCCAGTTTGGGGTCCGGTTCGATGTGTATGCCTCCTTTGTAGGTGCGGCGATAAATGTATGCGGCGATACGGGGCAGGCGGGCGATGCAGTTCATCACGTCCTCGAACATCGGATCCCAGTACTGCTTCTTATTGATGCCTTTGCGGTAAGCCGCAGCGAAATTGCTCTCCGTCTGCATGGCCAGGACCGCAAGGCTGAACTGCGTCATGGGATGCGTACCGATAGGCAGCGAATCCAGCATGTCAAAAACGTGCTTCGGAACATGACTACGACGAGCCCAGTTGTTACTGACATCGCGAACATCGTCTTCTGTTGGAAGTTCACCGGTAAGCAAAAGGTAGAAAATTCCTTCCGGTAATGGACCGCCTTCCGGACCCTGGGGGAGTTTTTCCCGCAATTCAGGGATGGAATACCCGCGAAAACGTATGCCTTCTTCCGGATCAAGCTTCGACGTTTCAGTAACCATACCGATCATGCCTTTCATGCCCTGATACACCTGTTCAATGGTGTATTGGCCTAGGACGATGTTTCCATGCTCTTTGATCATGGCTTTTATATCATCGGCCATGGGGAGGGCTTTTTCCGAGAACTTTTCTTTGAGGCGGTCCATTTTAAAATAATTTTTTAGGGTCGGTTATGTAGGGAAATCCAACACTTCGACAACAACCGAATATCGGATTGGTTAGGTTGTCCTGGTTGATTTCAGTCAGAACCTTTGTCGGTTCTGGAGAAATGAGTTGAGTTCGTTTTTTTCGGTTCTTTTCATTGAAATCAAGCTCTGTTATCAAAACCACCAGGGTAGCGATGAAGGCGATGATGATGACGGTCCAGGCAATGATTTCAAGGATTTTTCTGATTTTTTTCTTCGGATTCGATTTTTGTTTCAAACGAACGCGCTTCCTGACTTTGATTCGCTTGCGTCTCCTCCTGCGGGAGTGATCCTGATCTTCGGTTTCGTCCGAAAAGTCAAATTCATCGCGATCTTCCGGTTCGTCCGATTCGAAGTCATTATGGCGATCGCTGTCGTTTCGCATAGTTTGATTGAGGAGGGTTATCGCTTTGGGAGAAAGCGGAAGTCGCGGCCGATGAATTTGGCGTTATCTCCAAGTTCCTCTTCGATTCGTAGCAATTGGTTGTATTTGGCAATCCTGTCGGAGCGGGAAGCCGATCCGGTTTTGATCTGACCGGTATTGAGTGCCACGGCCAGGTCGGCAATCGTGGAGTCTTCGGTCTCTCCCGAACGGTGGCTCATGACGGCAGTGTAACGGTTCTCCCGTGCAAGGCTCACGGCATCGATGGTCTCGGAAAGTGTACCGATCTGATTCACTTTGACCAGAATCGAATTGGCCGTATTCGAATCGATCCCCTGCTTCAGTCGCTTGGAATTGGTAACGAACAGGTCGTCACCGACCAGTTGAACCTTGTCGCCCAACGCGCGGGTGAGTTCAGCCCATCCTTTCCAGTCGTCTTCAGCTAATCCGTCTTCTATGGATACGATGGGGTATTTCTTGCACCAGTCGCTCCAGTAAGAAACCATATCCGATGAGCTGAGTTTGTCACCGGTCGATTTTTTAAACACGTACATCCCGCTCGCCTCGTCGTAAAACTCCGTAGTGGCGGCATCCATGGCGATGAACATGTCTTCGCCCGGACGGTAACCGGCTTTTTCGATAGCTTCCAAAACTGCTTCGATGGCTTCAACATTCGATTGAAGGTTCGGAGCGAATCCGCCTTCATCACCGACGTTCGTGCTAAGGCCTTTGGATTTCAAAACTCCTTTGAGCGCATGAAATACTTCAGTGCCCATCCGCAGCGATTCTGCAAACGAATCCGCACCGGTGGGCATCACCATGAACTCCTGGAAGTCGATGCGGTTATCGGCGTGAGCTCCCCCGTTCAGGATATTCATCATCGGAAGAGGAAGCGTACAGGCGTTTACACCGCCGACATAGCGGTACAGGGACTGCCCCGACTCGGCTGCTGCGGCTTTTGCCGTGGCAAGCGAAACGGCCAGCATAGCATTTGCGCCAAGGCGGGATTTGTTTTCTGTACCATCAAGGCGGATCATGGCCTCGTCAATGGCTCTTTGATCGAAAACAGAAACGCCTTTCAGCTCCTCGGCAATGGCTGTCACAATGTTGTTTACAGCTTTGGTGACACCCCTGCCCAGGTATCTCCCTTTGTCCAGGTCCCTGAGCTCAGCCGCTTCATGCTTGCCTGTGGAAGCCCCCGAAGGAACAGCAGCGCGGCCCGTAAAGCCATTTTGCGTGTAGACTTCAGCCTCTACGGTTGGATTACCCCTCGAGTCGAGGATTTCCCGGGCATGCAAAGCAACGATCAGGCTCATGGGTGGATTGGGTCTGGTTTTCGGACTGCAAAAGTACGGAATACGCCGCAAGGTCTTCTGTGAAAATGGCTGCTTTTTTTCGGGTTTTGCCGTAACTTCGTACCGATGTTCCAACTGCGCTTAAGGCTTTTGCCTATGCTTGCACTCGCTTTGTTCCTGCTGGGAACTTGGGGATGGCTTCTTCCTGCGCATTTGTGTAGAATGCCGTCCGACTGTCTGTGTGAGCAAGTTGATGCCTGCTGCGAGGAAGAAGGTGTTCAACGGGCCGTAGACGAGTGCTGCTTCGAAGTGGACAACTACTTCAATTTCCCTGTCTATTCCATCGAGCGCCTGCCTGCTCCCTCGCAAGCATTTTTTATGCTGGCCGAAGCGCTTCATGCTACAGCTGAATGGATACAAGAACCCTCTTGCATCTTCCTGCTCACTGACCGGCCGCCTCCGCTTTCTGTCTTTTACCGTCGGCTACATTTGAGCCTTTGCTCTATTCGGGTCTGAGATCCGGTTTCTCCTTGTTGGTCCATCCTTCATTTGAAACCAGTAGATCTCCTATTCATGAAATTCAGACTTCTCATCCTGTTGGCCGTTTTCCCGTGGCCGATAACGGTGTTTGCTCAGCAGGCACAAAACATCAACGGGAAAGTGCTAGACGCAAACAATGCGCAGCCCCTCATCGGTGCGGTCGTTCGGGTTTTGGAAACCGATTCGGTTTACATCACACCTGCTGACGGTACTTTCCGGTTCGCTGAACTTCCGGGCGGAATGACACTCGTCACGTCTTATGTCGGCTATCAGTCCGATACGGTCCGCTTGTCGTTCGGTGATGCAGGCAAATTCATCACGATTCGATTACAGTCCTCTATCGAACTGGCCGAGGCTCAAGTCGAGGGGAGAAGGCAAACGACGGAAATCTCGACCCTGCAAACCCGCGGAATCGAAACCCTGAACGAGGGCGAACTGCTGAAAGCTGCATGCTGTAATCTTTCCGAAAGCTTCGAAACCAATCCCTCGGTGGACGTGAATTACACCGATGCATTGACAGGTGCCCGTGAGATCCAGCTGCTGGGTCTTTCAGGCATTTACACTCAGATGTTGGGAGAAGCCATTCCCACACTCCGAGGAATGGCGGCACCATTCGGTTTATTGTTCATTCCCGGACCCTGGATGGAGTCCATCCAGATAAGCAAAGGCGCCGGCTCGGTCGCGAATGGCTACGAAGCCATGACCGGACAGATCAACATCGAATATAAAAAACCTTTACTCAAGCAACCGCTAATGCACATCAACCTGTATGGTGATGCATTCGGCAGGGGTGAGATCAATACCATTTATACCATGCCCCTGAAACGCTCCTGGAACTACATGGCCATGGTGCATGCGAGCGGTATGCAGACCAAATGGGATGACAACAACGACGGATTCATGGACATGCCTGCTTACTCCCAGCTGAATGTTTACAACCGTTTTCACTTCAATAAAAACAACAAATGGGAGGGGCAGCTGGGTGTGAAGGCTCTTGTGGAGGAACGCCAGGGTGGTCAGGTGCAATTTGATCCTGAAACCGACAAGGGGAGGAATACCTTTTATGGCATAGGAATCACCACACGCCGGATCGAGGCCTATGCAAAGACCGGTTTGCTCTTTCCCGAGGCACCATTCAAGTCAGCCGGTATACAGGTCTCCGCTACATTGCACGATCAGCAATCCTATTTTGGATTGAACAATTACGATGGAACGCAGGGGTCTTTGTACGCCAATCTGCTTTATATGAGTATCATCACTTACACCGATCACAAGTTCAAAACCGGTGTTGATTTCAAGTATGACCATTGGGACGAGACTGTGAACGATAGCGGTTTTTCCAGGGAAGAAATAGTCCCCGGAGCCTATTTCGAATACAACTACGGCTGCGAGTCGAATCCTTTCGGGGCGATTGCAGGAGTACGTTTCGACTACCACAACCTGTTCGGAGTCCTGTTTACCCCGCGACTTCATCTCAAATACAATTTTACCGACGAGCTGATCCTGCGGGCATCTGCGGGTAGGGGTTACCGTTACCCGAACACCTATGCCGATAACATCGGGCTCTTCACCAGCTCGAAGCGCCTTGTTGTTCTGGAAGAGCAGCGTCTGGAAGATGCGTGGAACGGTGGACTCAATTTTACATCCCGTTTCCTTATACGGGGTCGGGAGGGCTCCGTCATGCTGGATGCTTTCCGGACCCTGTTCAACAATCAATGGCTATCAGATCAGTTCAGTAGTCCCGATTCCATATTTTATTACAACCTGAAGGGTCGCTCCTCTGCCAACAGCTTTCAGTTGACAGTTACCTTCGAACCCTTGCTCGGTTTCGTGCTGAAATCGGCCTGGCGCATGGATGATGTAAAGACCGATTACCTGGCGTTTGAGGGATTGGCCAAGCCGCTGCTTGCCCGTCAAAAATTGTTGTTCAATGCGGCCTACACCAGCCGTTCGGAAGCCTGGCGTGCCGATGCGACCTTGCAGTGGGAAGGCCCCAAGAACCTTCCTGTTGAAGCCGGAAGTCAAAGTCCTGAAATCGACCGTTCCCCTGACTTCTACACGTTAATGGCTCAGGTGACCCGTGTGTTCAGGATCTGGGAAGTATATGTGGGAGCGGAGAACATGCTGGGATTCACCCAACGCAACGTCATTCTTGGCAGCGAACAACCCTTTGCCGAGGGGTTTGACGCCAACCGCATTTGGGGTCCTGTGATGGGACGTAGGATTTACGCCGGTATACGCCTGAATATTTCTGCACCTGAAAAGAACAAAAGCAACCCCACCAACTAACATGAAAAAAACCTTTGGTTTGATCCTCGCCTGTTTGATCGCACAATATGCCACTGCACAGTCCGATACGGTCAGGATCGTCACCAGCGCACAATGCGAAACCTGCCGGGAGAAACTCAGCCGGGACCTGGGCTATCTGAAAGGGGTGGAACAGACTGAGTTGAATCTGGATACGCGTATACTCATGGTCATCTACGATTCCGGAAGGACAACGCCTGAAAAGATCCGCAAGGCGGTGACACGATCAGGTTACGATGCTGACGACTTGCCTGCCGATCCGCGGGCATATCAGCGTTTGCCCGGATGTTGCAAGAAAGGCGGTCATCCGCGCGAGTGATCAGCGCTCGTTCCTGGCGAATTGTTGGATATCCGTTGCGTTTATTGATTTTCCGCAGAGGATGACCAGCCGCTCCACCACGTTTCGTAATTCGCGGATGTTGCCGGTCCAACGGATGTTGCGAAGTTCTTTTTCCGCCTCTGCTTCGAATGATTTTGTCGGGATCTTATACTCTTCACAGATCTGTGCGAGGTAGTGGCGGGCAATGAGCGGTATGTCGTCCTCGCGTTCGTTCAATGAGGGGACATGTATGATAATGACGCTGAGGCGATGATAGAGGTCCTCCCGGAAACGTCCCTGAGCGATCTCTTCCCGAAGATCCTTGTTGGTCGCGGCGATCACGCGCACATTCACTGAAATCTCTTTTTCACCGCCGACGCGGGTGATCTTGTTTTCCTGCAATGCCCGTAGCACTTTTGCCTGGGCAGAAAGGCTCATGTCACCGATTTCGTCCAGAAAAAGCGTGCCGTTATTGGCCTGTTCGAACTTGCCGATCCGTTGTTTGACGGCAGATGTGAAGGATCCTTTTTCGTGACCGAACAACTCGCTTTCGATCAGTTCGGATGGGATAGCTGCACAATTCACCTCGACAAGAGGCGATCCGTTTCGTGAACTGAGTTCATGTAGCTGTCGAGCCACAAGCTCCTTGCCTGTTCCGTTTTCGCCTGTGATCAGAACACGAGCGTCGGTGGGGGCCACCTTCTCAATCATATCCTTGATCCGCCTGATCTCCTGTGATTCCCCGATCATCTGCTGGCTTTTTTGGATCTTCTTGCGAAGCGTTTTGGTTTCCCTGGCAAGCGAGGATCGATCCAGTGCGTTGCGCACCGTGATCAACAGCCTGTTCAGATCAAGCGGCTTTGCGATAAAATCGTAAGCTCCTTTCTTGATCGATTCCACTGCGGTCTCAATGCTGCCATGGCCGGAGATCATGATTACAGGGGTGTCGGATTGGATTTCCTGCAGTTTGGAAAGGAATTCGATTCCATCCATCTTGGGCATCTTGATGTCAGAAAAAACGAGATCGAATTTTTCCTGCTCGGCTTTTTTTAGACCATCCAGACCGTCAGTGGCATCTTGAACATCGTGGCCCTCGAACTCGAGGATTTCTTTCAAGGTGTTCCTAATGCTCTTCTCATCGTCGATAACCAGGATTTTTGCCATAGGATTTTACGCGGTTACAGTTTTGTTTTTGATTGAGAGGCTCCAAGGTTCACCGGAGACCCGGAAGATATGGATTCGAAGAAGAGGCCTTCTTTTAATGCGAAACGACTAAGGCGCAAATTTCCAATGCCCGTACCCTTCATCACAAAACTAATCAAGAGGGTGGCTGGTACCATCATATCGGCGCGCATCCGGAGCATGCCGGGCATAACTAGTCGCTCCGCTTGACTAGAGGTGATCAAGTTATGATGGATGGATCGGAAATCTTCAATTGGAATTTCGATTACGTTCCGTCGCGGTATGTTCAAGCCCTTTCCCCGGTACATCAAGGCCGTGATGGTTTCAAACGAACCACTTGCGCCAACCAAAAGTTCGGGTTTGAAGGTTTGACAAGCCTCAATAAGTTCATGCAATTCTTTGCCAAGCAATATATTCAGTCGATGGATATCCATTCTGTCGGGTGGATTCCCCGGATTCCACCAGGCCAGCAAACGTGCTGCACCCAGTCGGTAACTCTTCTTCCAGAAGATTTTGTCAGCGTTACACAAGATGAATTCAGTACTACCACCACCGATATCCATGATCAAGAAGCAGGAGTCCTGCATCCTTACCGCTTGCCTCACCCCGGAGCAGAT
Source organism: Bacteroidia bacterium (assembly GCA_032111385.1). Classification (GTDB taxonomy): domain Bacteria; phylum Bacteroidota; class Bacteroidia; order AKYH767-A; family OLB10; genus JAJTFW01. The sequence continues at coordinate 7,590 of JAULUX010000017.1, read as the reverse complement.
CAGCTCTGCTTCCCGTTCACCCGGAATGAGACGAATGTCAAATCCCAGTTCGCTTTTTACTTTTTTCAGGAAATCTTTCCCGTTGGCTGAATCCCGAAGTGCCGCTGTTCCTGTAGCTATGATTTTTTTCACCCTAAATTTATCCAGGATCGTTCGGAAGGAGAAGAGGGCGCAGAAGGCCCGTGCCAAAGCAGGTTCAGGAATCGGGGAGAAGGGATCGGAGCGTGTGCCGATTTTCACCACCCGTTGGCTCCGGTGAAGGAAACGGTGGTTTTTACCAAAGGATTCTCCGACGAGGAGATTAAATGTATTGGTTCCGCAATCAATAACGGCAAGGCGTTCACCCAAACTCATGGTTTATAGAAAAGCCAGTGGAATAATTCCCGGTAGGTGGCTTTTTTACCGTACATCAGAATGCCGGTCCGGTAAATTTTAGCGGCAAGCCAGGTAACTCCCAGAAAGCCACCGATCAGAAGTGAGATGGATAAGGCCAGCTCCCAGGCAGGCACTCCAAAGGCAATGCGTACCATCATCACCACCGGTGAGGTGAAAGGGATGATGGACAACCAGAACCCCAAACTGCTATCGGGTTGCTGCACGATGGATTGAGCTGCGATGAACGAAATGATCAATGGAATCGTGACAGGCAGCATAAACTGCTGTGTCTCGGTTTCGTTGTCCACAGCCGCTCCAATAGCAGCGAACAAGGCGCTGTATAGCAGGTATCCACCCAGGAAATAAATCAGAAAACAACTCAGGATGAGTGTGAAATTGATTTGATTTACCTGGTTGAAAATACGTCCTATTCCATTGGTTTCAGTGGCGGGAACTGCGCCGAGTTCGTTCAAAGTGTTTTTTTCAATTCCAATCCGGTCGGTAAGCAGCTTTTCATTGGGCATTTCCGGATGCAAAACTTGTGCTTCGAGCATAGGAGCAGCAATGGAGGCGATTGCAGCAGTTAGCATAACCCAAAGCAGGAATTGGGTTAGACCCACCATGGCCACGCCTAAGATCTTGCCCATCATCAATTCAAACGGCTTCACTGATGAAATGATGACTTCAACAATGCGGTTTGTCTTTTCCTCGATGACTCCTCGCATGACTTGCACACCATACATTAAAATAAACAGATAAATCAGGATGCCCCCAATGAAACCTACTGCTGTAGCGAGTTCAACCGGATTCTCTTCGCCTTTGAGTGAAAGGGTTCTTAAACTAACCTCCGTTTCCGCATTGGTGATAGTGGCCGGGTCGATTCCTTCCGCTTTCAGTTTGTCGTTTTCGATTTGATTCTTCAAAAGCGATTCGATTTTAGACGAAACGGCAAGGGTTGATTTTTCATCGCTGAAGAGGGTTGCGCCCCCCGGATTCTTCACGATATCTGCCGGGATATAGAGGATTCCGAAGTACTTCTCTTCATCGAAGTTCCGCTTGGCTGAATCGAGTTTGGCAGTAGTGTTCACAAAGGTGATGTCTGAACCGGAGGGCAGTAGGGTAGTGAAGATCTCCGGATATTGGTCAATCACCAGGATCTCAGCTTTTCTGTCATCCTCTGTCATCATCATCACAAGGCCTGGAGCAAGGGCCAGTCCCGCGAATAAAACAGGACCCAGAAAGGTCATCACCAGGAATGATTTTTTACGCACTCTGGTGAAGTACTCTCGCAGGAAAATGAGGCGGATCTTATTCATGGTCTGTGGGTTTGCCGGTCACACTTTGTATGAAAATTTCATTTATTCCAGGAAGGACTTCATGAAAAGCGAGCAGTTCGACCTGGGGAATAAGGCATTGGATAAGAGAATTGGCGTCTGCTCCGTTATCCAATTTGACCAATGCCATGCGGTGGTCCGACTCAAAGCGGTCTTCCGTTATCAGGAATCGGTCTGACTGGCTTTCCGGGATCACGATCCCGCTCCCCCTGTAGTCTATACGGTATAGGTTTTTGCGGAATGCACTCCTGATTTCCTTGACCGGTCCTTCCAGTATTTTATGGGCACGGTTAATCATCACAATGTGGCTACACAATTCTTCTACCGACTCCATCCGGTGGGTGGATAGAAGTATCGTTGTCCCTTGGTTTCTTAGCCTGAGCAATTCGTCTTTAATCAGCTCGGCATTCACGGGGTCAAAGCCGGTAAACGGTTCGTCTAGCACCAGCAGATCAGGTTCATGCACCACCGTGACGATGAATTGTACTTTTTGCTGCATCCCTTTGGATAGTTCATCGATTTTTTTGTTCCACCAGCTTTTCATTTCCAGGCGTTCGAACCAGCTCTTCAAGCGGGAAATAGCCTCAGAGCGAGAAAGTCCTTTCAACTGCGCCAGATACAGTGCCTGTTCACCCACCTCCATTTTCTTATATAGACCACGTTCTTCGGGAAGGTATCCTATCCGCCTGGTGTGAGCAGGGTTAAGATGCTCTCCATTCAGGAGGACTTCACCGGAATCCGGCCCGGTGATTTGATTGATGATCCTGAGCAGAGAGGTTTTTCCCGCTCCGTTGGGACCCAGCAAGCCGAATACAGATCCTTTTGGGATAACGAAGGATACTTTGTTTAAGGCAACATGGTTTCCATATTGCTTGGTAACCTGTTTAATCTCCAGCATAACGTTCAGATTGTAAGTTTCACTCAGGAAAAAGCGGATTAAAAGAGGAATTTAAGTTCATTCTCGAGATGGTAAAGATTGTAAAGTTTGTGGATTTCCTCGGTCGAGAATCGATGAAGCCGCTCCTTTCTGTCGTGGTTCAAAAGCCGGTTCAAATATAATGTAATTGATAATCAATTAGATACATAATTTTTTGCTAAATTTCATTCTAAATATTTGCGAAAGGGGGAGGACCTACTACTTTTGCCCTCCCGTTTCACGGATTTTGTTGAAAGGGACAGTGAAAAAAAGTTCAAAAATTCCTGAAAAAAATTTGGTGGTTGCAAAAAGCCTCACTAATTTTGCAGCCCCGTTTGAGGGAAAGTGTAGTTCTGATTGATCTTAGTTAGTAAATAAGATGTCCAACGGGGCATCGAAGGTCAACGTTCTTTGAAGGATTGGTAGGAAATAACAAGCCCATCACGAGCTAAGTCTCGTGATGAGTAAGAATCTGAGCAAATCATTTCCGGTTCATTCCGGAATCAAACACAAATTACAATGGAGAGTTTGATCCTGGCTCAGGATTAACGCTAGCGGCAGGCCTAATACATGCAAGTCGAACGGGATTTCGGGTAGCAATATCTGAATGAGAGTGGCGCACGGGTGCGTAACGCGTATGCAATCTACCGCTGACTGGGGAATAGCCCTCCGAAAGGAGGATTAACACCGCATAAAACTGTGAAGTGGCATCACTTTGCAGTCAAAACTCCGGTGGTCAGCGATGAGCATGCGTCCGATTAGCTAGTTGGTGAGGTAATGGCTCACCAAGGCAACGATCGGTAGGGGGTCTGAGAGGATGATCCCCCACACTGGTACTGAGACACGGACCAGACTCCTACGGGAGGCAGCAGTAAGGAATATTGGACAATGGGCGCAAGCCTGATCCAGCCATGCCGCGTGAAGGATGAAGGCCCTATGGGTTGTAAACTTCTTTTAGCAGGAAAAAAACCCCTCGATGCGTCGGGGGCTGATGGTACCTGCAGAATAAGGATCGGCTAACTCCGTGCCAGCAGCCGCGGTAATACGGAGGATCCAAGCGTTATCCGGATTTATTGGGTTTAAAGGGTGCGTAGGCGGATAAATAAGTCAGTGGTGAAAGCCTGCAGCTTAACTGCAGAACTGCCATTGATACTGTTTATCTTGAATATGGTTGAGGTGGGCGGAATATGACATGTAGTGGTGAAATACTTAGATATGTCATAGAACACCGATTGCGAAGGCAGCTCACTAAGCCATGATTGACGCTGAGGCACGAAAGCGTGGGTAGCAAACAGGATTAGATACCCTGGTAGTCCACGCCCTAAACTATGATCACTCGATGTTGGCGATACACTGTCAGCGTCTAAGGGAAACCATTAAGTGATCCACCTGGGGAGTACGACCGCAAGGTTGAAACTCAAAGGAATTGACGGGGGCCCGCACAAGCGGAGGAGCATGTGGTTTAATTCGATGATACGCGAGGAACCTTACCTGGGCTTGAAAGTTAGTGAATCTCCTTGAAAGGGGAGAGGCCGAAAGGACACGAAACTAGGTGCTGCATGGCTGTCGTCAGCTCGTGCCGTGAGGTGTTGGGTTAAGTCCCGCAACGAGCGCAACCCCTATCATTAGTTGCCATCAGGTAAAGCTGGGGACTCTAATGAGACTGCCTGCGCAAGCAGTGAGGAAGGTGGGGATGACGTCAAGTCATCACGGCCCTTACGTCCAGGGCTACACACGTGCTACAATGGATGAGACAACGGGCAGCTACACAGCAATGTGATGCAAATCTCTAAACTCATTCTCAGTTCGGATTGAGGTCTGCAACTCGACCTCATGAAGCTGGATTCGCTAGTAATCGCGTATCAGCAATGACGCGGTGAATACGTTCCCGGGCCTTGTACACACCGCCCGTCAAGCCATGGGAGTTGGGGGTACCTGAAGTCGATAACCGCAAGGAGTCGCCTAGGGTAAAACCGATGACTAGGGCTAAGTCGTAACAAGGTAGCCGTACCGGAAGGTGCGGCTGGAATACCTCCTTTATAGAGCAGGTTCTGAACCGCTTGTTATTTCCACCAATTTCTTCAGACTTGAAGAATTCCCAAAACGAGTTCGGATAGGCCTCGAGCAGTATGAGGCTACGACGATGCGTAGTGCATAGTCCCGTAGCTCAGCCTGGTTAGAGCACTACACTGATAATGTAGGGGTCAGCAGTTCAAATCTGCTCGGGACTACCAAACCACCGTTCTTGGGGAATTAGCTCAGCTGGCTAGAGCACCTGCCTTGCACGCAGGGGGTCAACGGTTCGAATCCGTTATTCTCCACCAGTAGTTGTTTCGCAACGGCGAAACAACCGGGTTCCGCTTCCAATTGGAACCAATGTTCTTTGACATATTGAAAGAAAATACACTTGACATCCGATTGGATGTCGAACAAGAAAGTTATTAAGGGCGCATGGAGGATGCCTTGGCTCTTGAAGGCGATGAAGGACGTGATAAGCTGCGATAAGCTTCGGGGAGGTGCAAATAACCTTTGATCCGGAGATGTCCGAATAGGAAAACCCCACTATCTGAAGGATAGTGACCCATAGTGGAGCAAACCCAGGGAACTGAAACATCTAAGTACCTGGAGGAAGAGAAAACAATAGTGATTCCCTAAGTAGTGGCGAGCGAAAAGGGAACAGCCCAAACCGTCCCTGTTAAGGCAGTGGCGGGGTTGTAGGACTGCAACATGATCTGCAATTTGAAGTTGAAGCTTTTGGAAAGAAGCACCATAGAGGGTGATAGTCCCGTAAACGTAAGCATTGTAGTGATAGCAGTATCCTGAGTACCGCGAGGTCGGAGACGCCTTGTGGGAATCTGCCGGCACCATCCGGTAAGGCTAAATACTCTCAAGAGACCGATAGTGAACCAGTACTGTGAAGGAAAGGTGAAAAGAACCGCGAACAGCGGAGTGAAATAGAACCTGAAACCATGCGCTTACAAGCGGTCGGAGTCCCGGTAACGGGATGACGGCGTGCCTTTTGCATAATGAGCCTACGAGTTACTCCTCACTGGCAAGGTTAACCCCGTGAACGGGGGGAGCCGCAGCGAAAGCAAGTCTGAATAGGGCGTATAGTCAGTGGGGGTAGACGCGAAACCTTGTGATCTACCCATGACCAGGATGAAGTGGCGGTAACACGCCATGGAGGTCCGAACTGGTGGACGTTGAAAAGTCCTCGGATGAGTTGTGGGTAGGGGTGAAAGGCTAATCAAACTGGGAAATAGCTCGTACTCCCCGAAATGTTTTTAGGAACAGCCTCGTGGTCGAGTGTCGCAGAGGTAGAGCTACTGATTGGGCTAGGGGGCTTCACCGCCTACCAAACCCAGACAAACTCCGAATGCTGACGACATATACACGGGAGTGAGCCCTTGGGTGCTAAGGTCCGAGGGCGAGAGGGAAACAACCCAGACCATCAGCTAAGGTCCCTAAATCTGTGCTAAGTTGTTAAAACGTGGTCCGATTGCATTGACAGCTAGGATGTTTGCTTGGAAGCAGCAATTCATTTAAAGAGTGCGTAACAGCTCACTAGTCGAGCGATCGGGCGTGGATAATAATCGGGCATCAAGTACAGTACCGAAGCTGTGGGATCGAAAGATCGGTAGGGGAGCATTCTGTTTGCACTGAAGGCGTGCCGTGAGGCATACTGGAGCGTACAGAAAAGCAAATGTAGGCATAAGTAACGATAAGGCAGGTGAGAAACCTGCCCACCGTAAGACTAAGGTTTCCTGATCAACGTTAATCGGATCAGGGTCAGTCGGGTCCTAAGGCGTAGCCGAACGGCGAAGTTGATGGACAACAGGTTAATATTCCTGTACCAGTGCACAATGCGATCTGGGGACGGAGAGACGTAGCAACTACGTGCTGACGGATTAGCACGTTGAGCCGAGCCTTCGGGCAAAGCGAAGTTGTAAAGGAGCTTCCGAGAAAAGCCAGTAAGCTTCAGTTGTGTACTGCCCGTACCGCAATCCGACACAGGTAGTCGAGGAGAGAATCCTAAGGTGCTTGAGTGATCCATGGCTAAGGAACTCGGCAAATTAACCCTGTAACTTCGGGAAAAAGGGTGCCCCGAGCAATCGGGGCCGCAGTGAAATGGCCCAGGCGACTGTTTAACAAAAACACATGGCTTTGCTAAATCGAAAGATGATGTATAAGGCCTGACACCTGCCCGGTGCTGGAAGGTTAAAAGGAGATGTCATTCGCAAGAAGAAGCATTGAATTGAAGCCCCAGTAAACGGCGGCCGTAACTATAACGGTCCTAAGGTAGCGAAATTCCTTGTCGGGTAAGTTCCGACCTGCACGAATGGTGTAACGATCTGGGCACTGTCTCAGCCATGAGCTCAGTGAAATTGTAGTAGCGGTGAAGATGCCGCTTACCCGCAACGGGACGGAAAGACCCCGTGCACCTTCACTACAGCTTAACATTGATTCTGGATAAATGATGTGTAGGATAGGTGGGAGACTGCGAAGCGGTGGCGCTAGCCATCGTGGAGTCAACCTTGAAATACCACCCTTTATTTCTTTGGAATCTAACCCGGCTAAGTCGGGGACATTGTTTGGCGGGTAGTTTGACTGGGGTGGTCGCCTCCAAAAGAGTAACGGAGGCTTTCAAAGGTACCCTCAGCACGCTTGGTAACCGTGCGTAGAGTGCAATAGCATAAGGGTGCTTGACTGTGAGACCGACAAGTCGAGCAGGTACGAAAGTAGGATATAGTGATCCGGTGGTTCCGCATGGAAGGGCCATCGCTCATAGGATAAAAGGTACGCCGGGGATAACAGGCTGATCTCCCCCAAGAGCTCACATCGACGGGGAGGTTTGGCACCTCGATGTCGGCTCGTCACATCCTGGGGCTGGAGAAGGTCCCAAGGGTTCGGCTGTTCGCCGATTAAAGTGGCACGCGAGCTGGGTTCAGAACGTCGTGAGACAGT
>JAULUX010000016.1:0-1932 GCA_032111385.1 Bacteroidia bacterium | reverse complement strand
ACCTTATCCTTGTCTGCGATACCCTTGTCGGTCAGGTATTTCACACCCCATGTGATGTCGTCTTGCATGAGTTTACCCCATTGCATATCGCCGGCATTCAGGAATTTCTTTCCATATCCTCCACTCGCCCGGAAATTGGGTTGCAATACCGCATAACCCCTGTTGGCTAGGAACTGCACCTGCGGGTCGTAGCCCCAGTAGTCGCGGGGGCCCTTTGGACCGCCGTGCACCAACACCACAACGGGTAACTTATTGGCCTGTTTCCCCATAGGCAACGTGAGGTAAGCCGGAATGTTTAAACCGTCGCTGCTGGGGTAGGTCACAGGGATCATGGGAACGAGGAATTTCTCCACCGCTTTTAACTTTGGACGGGGTGTGTACTGGAAGATCAATTTCCGCTCACCGACATCGTAGAAATGGACCTCGGCTACATAACGGTCACCACTTACCGCAATCAACCATTTCGAATAATCATTGGTCGAACTTTGGATAGAGATCTCACGTCCGGGGAACTTACTTACCAGGAAGTCGTAGTTCTCCAGCCACTTCTTGTCCTTCCATTGGTACTCGGTCTTGTCAAGGGTGTAACTGGTATAGATAGGTTTACGCGTATTCTGATCGAGCATGATGCTTCCAAAGTCGACCATATCAGACGGATCCATTTCCATGAAGTCAAGCTTACCAGTCACCGGATCCATCATGAATAAGTTGCTCTTGTCGAGACCGCCCTTGTTGGTCACAAAGTAGCAACGGGTATTGTCTTCGTTCCATCCGGCGATATAGGCCTGCTCGTTGACATTGTAATCGTAAATGGCGGTGAGTTGGTCGCCTTCGTCAAGACGAAAAAGGGTGGTGTTCCCTTTCTCGTCGGTTTTGCTCATCACCCGCAGTTTTTCATCCCAATCGAAATCGTAGCCGGTGACGCGATCCTTGTTGGTGTACATGAGTTCACGTTTGCCGGTGGAGATCGTCAGCTTATAGAGGTCGTGCCAGGCGGCGTCGCGGTCGTTCAGTCCGACATACATCACATCGGGGTTCTTCTTGCTGACCAACATGATCTCCGCACGCACTTTTTCGAGTTCGGTGAGGTTCCTTGAGGCAGGCACACCCGATTTATCGGTATTTGCCTTGGGATCGACTGCGAAGATGTTGATGTTCTCGTCTCCGTCCTTGTCCTTAACGTAAAGGATGTATTTCCCGTCGTAGCTCCAGAAGTAGCCGTACAACGGACGGGGACTATCGGTGAGGGGTCGGGCTTTGTCAAACGGTTCATCGAATTTCTTGACCCAGATGTTCATGATGCCTTTGTACTCCTTCATGAAAGAAATGTACTGGCCATCGGGGCTAAGTTGTGAGCCGGAGATCTCCGGGTTACCGAAGAAAAGGTCTCGGTCGATCAGGGGTGGATCCTGGGCTTTTGCCTGTGAGACAATCCCGATTAGAGCGGTGAGCAACAGAAGCGATATTTTCATGTATTCCGAGTTGATGGTTTTGTTTGTTTTTTTACCGAGGATACAAAATTAGCGGTTTGGTCACTGTGGAAAGGCATCTCCCGGACAAGTTGAATCTGCAATGAGTCTGTGTACGACTGGCACAAAACTAGTTTGCGATGCTCTTTTCACCTTGTCAGAAATTGCTGTTTTATGGAATTCTGGGCTTTTCCGAATGCCATCAAGCCCATTGTAATCCATTGTAAGAAACGAGCATGCCAGATGCTTCCTTTAGAACACCTACAATAAAACCAATCGCGAACGGCCATACAAGCCCGGAGGAAATACGGGGAATTGAACGGCAAAGCCGTTGGACTGTTCCGATTCGTCTACCAACCGAACAGGTTGATGCCCACCTGGAAGGGATGCAGCTGCGGTGCACCTCGTCCCTCGCGGAAGAGTTCGTTCAGTGCATAGGATGCATACACTGTATAGTACTGAT
>JAULUX010000015.1:0-2939 GCA_032111385.1 Bacteroidia bacterium | reverse complement strand
GCAGCGGTTCAAGGATGAACCGGCCAGAATCCTGGTGACCACCGACCTGGCTGCCCGAGGACTTGACGTACCCGAGGTGAGCCATGTGATCAACTTCGACACGCCTGTGGTGTACGAAGACTACGTGCACAGGATTGGACGTACCGGCAGGGCATTACGAACAGGAAAAAGCATCACGTTCGTGCACGCAGCAGATGAATGGCATCTGAAGAAGATCGAAAAGCTCATCAACCAGAAGATAACACGGCAAGATTGGCCGAAAGAAGTTCCCGTAGCGGAAACACTTTTCGAAGAGAAACAGGAGATGCTGCGCGAAATCGACCGTCAACGTAGAAAAGACGATCCCGCGTTCCAAGGCGCATTCCACGATAGCAGATCAAGACCCGCGACTGAAAAGCCCCGAAAACCCAAAGGAGGAAAGCGGTGAAGGTTTCAGGCTGGAATTGGACCATTCTGGTTTTGCTCTCGCTGATCTGGGGCAGCTCGTTCGTTTTAATGAAGCGTGGATTGACTGCATTCAGTCCCGACCAGGTGGCGGCAATACGCATGTCCGTAGCCTGCCTGGCCTCCTCCCTAATCGCTCTTCGCCGGTTCAGGAACCTCGAATGGAAGTATGTGAAGTACATGGCCGTCGTAGGATTGGTAGGAAGCGGAATACCCGCTTTCCTTTTCGCCACTGCGCAAACGCGGATATCGTCGTACCTGGCAGGAATGCTGAATGCACTTACACCGGTTTTCACCATCCTCATCGGCAGTATTGTTTTCCGCTCGCGTTTCACCAACCGTCAACTTTGGGGCGTATTGATCGGTTTCATCGGTGCAAGCGGCTTGGTGTTTATTCGATCGAAAGGCAGCATCCAATCCGATCTGTTTTTCACCTTGTTGATCGTGCTGGCTACCGCCTGCTACGGAATGAGCGTAAATACCGTAAAGCATCGGCTTTCCGGTCAGGACACCCTGTTGATCTCAGCAGTCGGATTGATCATTGTTGGAATACCTTACGGGATCTACCTTTTTCAAACTGATTTTATTGACATCCTGAACAACCACCCGAAGGCTTCGATGGCATTGACCAGCCTGATCACCTTGTCTCTATTCGGTACCGCTCTGTCTAATTTGCTGTTTTTCCGCCTGGTCAAGAACGCAGGTCCCTTGCTTGCTTCCGCAGTCACCTATTTGATGCCTCTGGTCGCCTTGGCGTGGGGACTGTTCGAGGGAGAACCGCTACACCCGGCTCACATCGCCGCAATGGCTACCATCCTGCTGGGTGTCGGATTGATCAACTGGCAAGGGAAATTGCCATGGAAGAAAGAAGGGTAGCGAAGTTGAATTAGTATTTAAACACAACATTACCGGATCAAGGGCAGCTTAAAAAACCAACCATCAGGCCTTCCGGATGACTGCTCCGAGCTTCGATTCGAACTGCTTCATCAACCGATCCATCACCGCGTCAATCTGTTTATCTTGCAAGGTGGATTCATCGTCACGCAAGGTGAAACTGATGGCATAGGACTTCTTGCCTGCGGCGATCTTATCTCCTTCATACACATCGAACAAATTCACCTGCCTAAGCAACCGCGACTCGGTTTGAAACGCAAGCCGTTCGATGGAATCGTAGTGTACGCTGTCGTCGAGCAGCATCGACAAATCGCGACGAACTTCTGGAAAGCGAGGAGGCCCTGATACGGAGAACGTCTGCTGAGCACTCAAACGGGTTAACAATTCCAAACCGACTTCGGCATACCAGACCTCTTGACCGATATCCATAGACCTCAAGAGTGCCTTGCCGACCCTTCCTGCAAAGGCAAGTCGATGCTTTCCGGCATTGTAGGAAACGGCCTGATCCAATCCCGGTATGTTATCCTCCGCCTGCAACAAATGGCTGGAATGTGCAGGAATGACGTGAGAGAATACATTTTCCAGAACAGCTTTAAGCCGGAAAATATCCATTGCCGGATGCTTACCTTTCCAGTGTTCACCCTGGACTTGTCCGGTACACCAGATTCCCAACACATGGGATTCAGAATACTTTCCGTTTTCAGCTCTGTATGTTTTACCGGTCTCGAACAGGGCGAGCTCTTTCTGACGACGGTTGATGTTGTATGCGATCACCTCCAACCCGGTTGTCAAAAGTCCGGAGCGCAGAACGGAAAGATCACCAGACAATGGATTCAACACTCGCACCTCGGAGGAATCGACATTGGGCTCTATTGAAACCGGTCTTGTGAGGCTGTTGGTCAAAATCTCGCGGAAGCCATTCGCCGAAAGCACCGTGGAAACCGTATCGAGGACGGCTTCCGGATCAGGTTGACGGCTGCGTCCGGGCGTAATGAGCAACCGCGATGGCATCGGTATGTTGTTGTATCCGAAAATTCGCAACACCTCTTCAGCCAGGTCAGCGGGACGAGTCACATCAACCTTGAAAGGAGGAACCCCTACGCTGATGGAAGTACTATCCTGCGAGGCGGCTTCCATCCCCAAGTCATTTAAAATGGCTATGACCCTGTCAACGGGAATAGAAACACCACAAAGGCTTTCGAGATAATCGGTTCTCAAGGTCAATTGCCGGTCAATAACCGGTACAGGATAATGATCAGAAACCGGACCATGGACTTTCGCACCGGCAGTTTCAATGAGCAGCAGTGCGGCACGGTGAAGGGCATATATGGTCATCCGCGGATCGGTGCCGCGTTCAAAGCGGAAAGACGAATCGGTATGTAGCCCGTGACGACGGGCCGACTTGCGTACATGTACGGGATGAAAACAAGCGCTCTCCAGAAAAATACGACAGGTTGTGTCAGAAACACCGGAGTCAAACCCTCCGAAGACACCGGCCATGCACATACTACCTTCTGCATCCTGGATCATCAGTTCGGAACCGTCAAGCTCCAGTTTACGCTGGTCCAAGGCCGTGAAGACCGAACCAGGAGCCGCCTTGC
>JAULUX010000014.1:0-27519 GCA_032111385.1 Bacteroidia bacterium | reverse complement strand
TGAGCAGACCAGTACGCTTTATACTTACAGGAACATCGATCGATTCAGTACCAAGGGAACAGAGTTCAGAGTTCGTTACGCTTCAGGACGGAATACATTCAGCTATGGGGTTTCGGTTACGGGTACCAAGAGTACGGTGAATGGCATCGACTTGCAGTCCTCCGCAGCTTGGTTCACAGAACATTCTTTTTCGGCCGAACATCGACTCATTCGTACGGGTACTTCATTCTCTTTGTTTGTCAAACACAATGGAACGCAACCGGTATTTCTCACCAATGAGTCGGGAGCCATCCGGCGTTTCGATAATCCTGCGTTCACCCTTTTGGATGCTTCCGTCCAACAGTCACTCCTGGGCGAGAAACTACAGCTAAGCTGTGGTGCAAAGAATCTGCTTGGTGTGACCAACATCGTCAATTCCGGCGTTGCAGGTGTCCACAGCAATCTTTCTTCCGGCTCAACTCCTGTTGCCACAGGAACATCCCTCTTCCTCAAACTCACCTGGCTGATCCGATGAACAATCCCGTCATTCGATATGTCCTCATCCTGATGGTCGCCGTAGTCGCTTCGTGCGAAAAGGAAGACGTGCCCGTTGTTCTGCCGCCTCCGGGCGATCTCGTGAGGATGACTGCGGTGTTGGGAAGCAACTACGAACAGCAGGTTTATGTCAGCCTTGTGCAGGGCAAGGTCGAGACAGCTGCTCTCGCCGCATACGACCTGGCCTTTGAAGCGTGCGGTGATGGATTCAACATCTACCTCAATACGGGAAAACTCATGTTTGCAGCGAGTTCCGGCACCAGTGATTTTCAGTCGGCCGATTCGATCGGCGTGGCATGGAAAACCGATGCTCCGCACCTCGACGGAGACAGTACGGCTTTCGGTCGCTGGTGGCTTTCCATTTCGGGACAACAAAACAATTTGTGCAGTGAAGTGTTCTTCATCGACCGAGGCGTTTTGGCTCACACCGGTATGGACAGGTTCAGGAAGTTTCAGGTCATTGACCATTCCGATTCGGCTTATGTGGTTCGCTTTGCCGGACTCAATCCGGGTGCTCCTGAGCATGTGGTCACCATTCCCAGGAATACCTCCAGTTCATTGGCATACCTGAACCTGAATGGAAGCGGGCAGGTCGTGCAGCAGTCGCCTTCATTGAACAGTTGGGATTTCGTCCTTACCCGTTATACTCACATCTACTACAATGAGCCTGCTACAAGTCCATATCGTCATTATCCTGTAGTTGGTGGTCAATTGAACATCTGGAATGGAACCGAAGGAGCAATGATTGAGAAAGACTCAACGCCATTCTACACGCCCTTCGCTGATTTTTCAATTGAGGATACGGCTTCGATAGGGTTCACCTGCAATGCCGATGTCATCGGTTACGATTGGAAATACTACGATTTCAGTGTCGGCCGGTTTTTCATGGCACCCTATTGCTACTACGTCATCCGTGCTTCCGATGGCTTGTATTACAAGGTCCGCATGCTCGATTTCTATGATGAGAACGGCACCAAAGGAACAGTGACATTCGAATACCAACGCATATAATAAAACAACCATACAACCAGCTTAAAATCATGAGAACACATCGACTCCTGGCTCTTGCCATCTTCTTCTTTCTGACCGGATCTCTTAGGGCGCAGATGATACCGCAAACCGTCAGCATCCAGCCGGGATACACCCACCAGGCTTTCTACAGCATGAACGCTGGCCTGGTGTCCACCGCAGTGAACAACGACTGGGATCTGGCCTTCCAGTTCCGCGGTTTTGCAGGTTCCATTCTAATCAATTCCAAAAACAACGTGCGCTTGTGGAAGGCAGGCAAAACCGTGGGTCAGTGGTCATCAATGACAACATCCGACACCACCGGTATACTGAGTGATCCCGCCAATGAACTTGTGAATTCCGATACCAGCTGGAACTTCGGCGCGTTCAACCGTACAAACAACACCTCGAATGCCTTCGATCTGGGGTGGGGTGTTTATGATTTCATCACGCATACCGTGACCGGTGATTCCGTGTTTTTCATCAAGATCGGAAGCAATGACTACCGTAAACTGATGATCGAAAACCTGAACGGTCTGTCCTATGTCTACACCTTCCGCTGGGCGAACCTCGATGGGTCGGGCGAAACCTCTGCAACCATGGCGAAGTCGTCTTATCCGGGCAAGTTTTTCGGTTATTTTTCCCTTGTAAACAACACGGGAATCGATCGTGAGCCTGCGTACAGTGCCTGGGACCTCACCTTCTGCCAGTACCTGGCCCTTTCCCCGGCCACCTACAAAGTGACCGGTATCTTAAGTGGTGATTCCATTTTCGTCGCCAAGGCTTATCCGGTGGATATCAGTAGCGCAAGTCCGGTCGGCCTGTCTTTCAACCGCGAGATCAATACTATCGGTTACGAATGGAAATCCTATGATTTCACTTCCAATTCCTGGACCATTGCCGATTCTACTGTCTTTTTTGTGAAGGACCGCTCGAATGTGGTCTGGAAAATGATCCTGACGGGCTTTGGCGGTTCGGTGAACGGGAATTTCGATTTTGACAAAGGCCAGGCCGTACCGGCCGGTATTTCAGAACAGGACGAAATCCGCTCCTTCGGTTGCTACCCCAACCCCGCAAACGATTTCACCCGGGTGGTTCTCGATATGCAAAAGTCCGGACCGGTCGAACTCCGGGTCGTCGATTTGAATGGTCGCCTGTGGGAGAGCAGGATGGTCGACTTGACTTCAGGCCTTCAAACCCTGGACTTGTCCACCGCATCTCTCACTCCGGGAGTTTACCTACTGCAGATCCGCATGGGCAACGCATTTGTTCAGCAAAAACTGGTGAAGCAGTAACCCCACGCGCTTCATGCTCTGATCTTTGAGCATTACGGTAGAGGCCGGCCCGGAAAAGGTCGGCCTCTTTTCGTAAGTGATTGGTCCTTGATACGGAGCAGGTGTCTGCGGAAATGCATAATTTTAGAACGTTTTCAAAAGCCCGGTTTCGCCTCATGTTTATTGAAAAGACCCGCAGGGAGCTTCCCCGTAAAGGATGCATTGAAGTCGTTTGCGGTTGCATGTTTTCCGGCAAGACCGAAGAGTTGATCCGTCGCTTGCGTCGGGCCAAGATCGCCCAGTT
Source organism: Bacteroidia bacterium (assembly GCA_032111385.1). Lineage (GTDB taxonomy): Bacteria > Bacteroidota > Bacteroidia > AKYH767-A > OLB10 > JAJTFW01. The sequence continues at coordinate 24,399 of JAULUX010000014.1, read as the reverse complement.
AAAGGTGGAGATTTTCAAACCGAGCATCGATCAGCGCTACGACCAGACAAACATCGTTTCACACGATTCGACTGCCATTCAAAGCACGCCGGTTCCCTCTTCGTCCAACATTCTGCTTCTAAGTCATGAAGTCGATGTGGTCGGAATTGACGAGGCCCAGTTCTTCGACGATCAGCTTCCTTCCGTTTGCGAAACCCTGGCCAACTCCGGTACACGGGTGATCATAGCCGGACTTGACATGGATTACCTTGGTAAGCCGTTCGGGCCGATTCCCCAGCTTTTGGCCATTGCTGATTACATCACGAAGGTGCATGCCATCTGTATGCATTGCGGTGACCTGGCTACGCATTCTCACCGGCTGGTCCCTGACGATTCCCTGGTGCTTCTGGGAGAGAAGGAGAGTTATTTACCGTTGTGCAGAGGTTGCTATGTGAATCAACATGTGAAAGAAGCGGCCGGCAGGAAAATGCAATAGTGAACCATGTCACAAACCCTTTACCGATTTGCGGAAATCGTTCCTGTCCTGAATGCTGTTGCCGAAATCGGTCTTCCTTCTCACGAAGGAATTAGCGAATTGCTCACAGACAGCAGAAAGCTGACTCGTCCCGATCGGTCGGTTTATTTCGCTATCCACGGAGAGCGTCACGACGGTCATGCGTTTATTCCACAACTTTATGAAAGTGGAGTCCGGAATTTTGTGATCAGCCGTAGGGAAGCCATCCTTCCCGGGGTTGAAGCGAATTATGCCATCGTCGACGATCCGCTTGCTGCTATGCAGAAGTTGGCCGGATGGCATCGTCAGCATTTTCGTTATCCCGTTATCGGGATCACAGGCAGCAATGGCAAGACCATCGTGAAGGAGTGGCTATTCCAGTTGTTGCGTGAAGAGGGGCACATCGTGAGAAGTCCGAAGAGCTACAACTCACAGGTAGGTGTTCCGTTGAGTGTCTGGCAGATGGAGGCCGATTGCCGGTTGGGCATCTTCGAGGCGGGCATATCCATGCCGGGAGAGATGCAGCGCCTGGAGGAGATCATCCGCCCCGAAATGGGTGTGTTTACCAATATCGGTTCGGCCCACGACGAGAGCTTCAGCGATATGCGAGAAAAGATCCGCGAGAAGTTGCAACTCTTCAGGAGGGTGAGTGAGTTGGTCTATTGCAAGGATTACTCGTCAATTCACGAAAGTGTACAGGAGGATGGGGTCCTGGAAAACAAAAGTGTCAGGTTGTTCACTTGGTCGAGGAAAGGCAAAGCCGATTTGCAGATCGGTCGGATCACTAAGAAGGAGCATGAGACGGAGATTCAAGGGATCTACAAGAACGAGTTCATCCGGATCCGTATACCCTTTACCGACGATGCTTCTATCGAGAATGCCATCAATTGCTGGGCATTGATGCTTCTTCTCGGATACAGGCATGAGACCGTTTCCGACCGTATGGAGTTGCTAAGCCCAGTCGCCATGCGGTTGGAGATGAAAGAAGGCATCAACAACTGCTCAGTCATCAACGATTCATACAACAGCGACATCGGCTCCCTCCGCATCGCCCTCGACTTCCTGAACCAGCAGAAACAACATCTGAAAAGGACGATAATCCTGAGCGATATCCTGCAAAGCGGTCGTGACGAACTGCAACTTTATTCTGAAGTCGCTTCGTTATTGCAGCAAAAAGGTGTGAACCGGTTGATCGGCATCGGTCGTTCCATCGGCAGACAATCCGAATTGTTCGGTATGGAGAAATCGTTTTACACCGATACCGACGCCTTTCTCCGTGATTTGAATTACAGCGCTTTTGTCGACGAGACGGTTCTGATCAAAGGCGCGCGTTCTTTCGGTTTTGAACGAATATCAAAAGCACTTCAGCAGAAGGCTCATGAAACTGTCTTGGAGATCAACTTGAATGCGGTGATTCACAACTTCAATTTGTTCAAGTCAAGGCTCAAGCCCGAGACCAAAATGATGGTTATGGTGAAGGCCTTTTCGTATGGAAGCGGCAGTTTCGAGATAGCCAACACGTTGCAGTTCCATCGAGCGGACTACCTTGCTGTAGCCTATGCCGACGAGGGAGTAGAGCTGCGTAAATCCGGGATCACCCTTCCAATCATGGTGATGAACCCCGAGGAGCAGAGCTTCGATGCGATGATCAGTTACAGGCTGGAACCTGAGATCTACAGCTTCCGCGTACTGACTCATTTTACTGAAGCCTTGGTGAGGAGAGGCGTCAAGCCCGGCGAAGGCAAGTTTGCGGTGCACATCGAGTTGGATACGGGAATGAAACGTCTGGGGTTCACGGAGCATGAAGTGAACGAGCTGGCCATCCGCCTGAAGAACAACAAGCACCTGCGCGTGGCTTCCGTGTTTTCTCATTTGGTAGCCAGTGACGAACGTCACCACGATGACTTTACCAGGCATCAGATCGAATCTTATGAACGCATGTGCTCCGTCCTGTCAACCCATCTGAGCAGCCCTTTCATGCGACATATTTTGAATTCTTCCGGAATTCTTCGTTTCCCGGAGGCCCAGTATGAAATGGTGAGACTGGGTATCGGGTTGCATGGAGTCACCACCTCGTCCAATGAGCAGCGCCAGCTCCAGTGTGTCGCTACGCTGAAAACGACCATTTCCCAGATCAAGCAGGTCCATCCCGGTGAGACAGTGGGTTACAGCAGGATGGGCGTGTCCGACAAGGAGATGACCATCGCCACCGTAGGCATCGGTTACGCTGACGGGCTGGACAGGCGACTTGGTAATGGCAAGGGAAGCATGCTGGTCGGAGGTGCCCGTGCACCTATCGTGGGAAATGTCTGTATGGACATGACCATGATCGATGTCACCGGTCTGGTCGTGCGCGAAGGGCAGGAAGTGATTGTTTTCGGGTCTGATCCCTCCATCATCGATATCTCCGGTTGGACCGGAACAATTCCCTACGAAGTACTCACCGGGATTTCGGAAAGGGTCAAGCGGGTGTATTTTCACGAGTAAAAATCTGAGCATTGAAGCCTGTAACGGCATCGATTAACCGAAAAATCGGGCAGCCCTATTTGGCCGGCCATACTGTCTCCCTGCTGCGGGGCGGAGAGCCCTATTTCCGGTCATTGTTCAATCTTCTTGACGAGGCGAAGGACAGCATTTATCTCCAGGTCTACATCCTTGAAGCGGATTCGACTGGAATCGAGGTCATCAAGAAATTGGTGCAGGCCGATGAACGTGGAGTAAAGGTGTATTTGCTGGTGGATGGCTTCGGTTCTTACGGATTGTTCGGTCATGTGCACACATTGCTGGAATCAACCGGAATCGAGTACAGGTATTTTGCAGAAGTTCCGTTCGGGACCTTTCGTCAGCCCGCCAGGCGTCTGCACATCAAGGTCTGTGTGGTGGATGGTCGCTCCGCTATCATAGGCGGCATCAATATTTCGGATCGTTATAGGGGTACATCCGACACGCCGCCCTGGTTGGATTTTGCACTGGCTTTCAGCGGACCCTTGTGCGGAATCGTCAAGAACACTTGCGACGACATCTATAGCAGGCGGTTGGTACGGAAAAGGAATTTCGAAAGGGCGGTGAAAGCGGTTGTCAATGAATACGGTTCGGACCGGTCAGGAGTGAAACTGCGTTTGAGTATCAACGACTGGCTTCGTGGTCGCAATGCCATCTCATCATCTTATCGTTCGGCCATCCGGAATGCCCGGGAGGAGATCACCATCCTGAACAGTTATTTCATCCCATCCGTCCGTTTGCTCAGGATGCTTGCACTGGCCGCGAAAAGGGGATGCAAAGTGAGGCTTCTGCTCAGTGAACAAAGTGACGTGCCCGTAGTCAAAGCGGCAATCCGTTACTTGTATAACCGTCTGCTGAAGTCCGGAATCCGTATTTTCGAATACAAGCCGTCAGTCCTTCATGCGAAGGTTTTTGTAGCTGATCGGAAATGGTGTACCATCGGGTCGCATAACTTGAATCACTTGAGTGAGTTTTTTAGCATGGAAATGAACGTGGATGTCGATGATCCGGTTGTTTCCGGTTCCTTTGCGGCTGAACTTGATTTTTTATTCGAAAAAGAAAGCAAAGAAGTGGTGGCGGCGGAATTCTCCAGAACGCGTAATTGGTGGAGTCGTCTCGGCGATTTTCTGGCATTCCGTTCCATCCGGGCTACACGGTGGTTGTTCTCTCTCTTTAGTCGTCAACATCCCTTTCAGGCCTGATCAGTATCAATGAAAACACACCGGATAGTTGCCGATCTTTTGTTTACGAATGAAGGACCTCCGTTACGGGGCGCCGCGGTGGATGTGGACGAAAACGGGATGGTGCTGGCCATTTCAGGGGAAGCAACTCCCGGAGTGAATGATCTTCGTGTTACGGTTGCCTCACCGGGATTCGCCAATGCGCATTGTCACCTCGAGTTGTCGCATTTGAAGGGACGGATCGCCGATGATGCGCGAGGGATGGCGCATTTCATTGCGAATATGATGGCATTTCGCCAGGTCCATATCCCGCAGGCAGCGAATGAGTCATGCATGACAGAAGCGGATGGTTTCATGTGGCAGGAAGGGGTTGTGGCAGTCGGTGATGTTTCGAATACGAGGGCATCACTTCCGGTGAAGTCTGCAAGTTTGATCCGCTACCATACGTTTGTCGAGGTGATGGGACTATCTGCGGAACATGCCGCTGCCATCTTGAATGCCGGTGTTGAGCTTTGCAAGGAGTTCGAGGCCGTCCTGGGCCCCGGCAGAGCATCCGTCACTCCACATGCGGTATATTCTGTTTCCAGGGAGTTGATGAAAAGGATCTTTTCCGATCACCCCGGTCATCTTCCATTGAGCATCCATATGCAGGAGTCGTCTGATGAACTCGATTATTGCCGGGATAAATCAGGACCCTTGGCCGACCTTTTTAAAAGGAATAAGGTTTCTGATTCTGATTTCCTTCCTTACGGTAACGAATATCCGTTATTAAGCCTGCTAAAGGCACTACCGCCTTCAGGACGGTTACAGGCCGTTCACAATACCTTCACTACTGTGGATCAGCTTAAGAAAGCCGTCGACTCTTTCCGTGCTCTTTTTTTCTGCATGTGCCCTTCTGCGAATATGTTCATCACCGGAAGATTGCCCGATGTGCCCGGTCTTGTAAGTGCAGGTGCCAGGTTGACCGTTGGGACCGACAGTCTTGCTTCCAACGACCGTCTTTCCATGGTCAAAGAGTTGACACTGCTTCAGGAGCATTTTTCCTCTGTACCAACAGAAAGCCTTGTCCGTTGGGCGACTTTGCACGGCGCACAATTCCTTGGATTGGAAAGTGAATTCGGTAGTGTGAAGCCGGGGAAGACTCCGGGATTTGTCGTGCTGGAAAATATGAATCCGGATAATCCCCGTTTTCATCCGGAAGTGAGGGCGAAACGGATTTCGTTGAATTGATCAACGAAGGTGGATTGTAAAAAGCTTTCGGTTCAGCTTTTTTGAGGGATTTTAATACGTGACCCCTTTTTGAGAAGATTGCTGTTGCTGATGTTGTTCAACTGTTTGATCTGCTCAGGTGTCAATTCGTATTTTCTCGCGATCTTCCACAAAGTATCGCCGGGTTGTACAACATGAAAGAAGTACGGCTTTTTGCCTGCAGGGTTTTGTACTTTATCGTCGATACGAGGCACATTGGTTGACGGAGCGGCGTTCGGACTTTCTACTGTTGCCGTCGGTTTTGACGATTCATCAAAAGAAGTGGTTTCACAATCGTCTGAGACGTCGTGCGAGGGGGCGAGATCTGCAAGGGTCTCACTCGGTTCGACTACCAGCTTGACGGGAATCGTTTTTTTGACGTTTTTATAAACGGCCAGTTTCTGACCGGGCTTGATGACTGAACCCTTCAATCGGTTCCATTTTCTCAATTCCTGGACAGTTACTCCGTTCTTTTTGGCTAATTGGCCAAGATTGTCTCCAGGGCGTACCACCACGGTTTTCCTGACTTTTTCGTTTACGGTCTTGTAGGTCAGGGAGTAGTCTTCTTGGATCGGGAAATCATGACTAGGCGTCATGACCACGAGTTTGCGTTCAACACTGTCAAGGAAAGCTTTGGATACGTAGGTGTCCGGCGCGGCTTCTCCCAACCTGCCGAGTTTGATGGTGGAGTAGTAACGGTTTAGCATATCCGCAACCAGTCCGTTCCGTACCCAGGGGCTGCTGCATCCGAAAACAACGCTGACGAGACGGTGTCCGCCGCGTCTTGCGGTGCTGACCAGGCAGAATCCGGCCGCACGGGTGTATCCTGTTTTGAAACCATCCACCTCCTGACCATAATTGATGACCAGGCCGTTGTGGTTTCTGTAGCTTACCCGGCCATGTCCGTTGTGAATGTCCAGGTAGGGGATCGATGTGATTTCAACCAGTTTGGGATGCTTGAGGATCTCTAGAGCCAGAATCAACTGGTCGTGTGGAGAACTGCTGTTGTCGAGCTCGCGGATAATAGCGGGAAGACCCGAGGGGTTTGAATAAAGGGTTTTACTCATTCCCAGTTCCATGGCACGCTCATTCATCCGTGTGACGAAGGTGGTCAGGTCCCCGGAACAATGCTTCGCTATCCAAACTGTACTTTCGTTGTGAGATGCGACCATCGCCATCTTGACAAGGTCCTCGAGGGTATAATGTTCTTCGGTGGTGTAGGTCTTGTAACGGCGTCCCTTTATCCTTTTTTTGTACGTACGGGTTACTGCAATTCGGTCGTCCCACCTTACTTTACCCGTGTTTATATCCTCCATTGCCAGTAATCCGACCATCATTTTCGTTAGCGAAGCGATCGGATAGGCGTAATCGAGGTCTTTTTGCCAAACAATTTTTCCGCGCTCAACGTCGTAAAGGAGTCCCGCACGGATTTGCTGTTCATTGGTCACAAGGCCCGGAAGCAGGTCCTGTTCGTAGCGTACAGGGAACGGACTTTTTGGGGCTTCCGTACCGCCCGCAAATACCAAAGCAGCTGGTAGGGTTACCAAAAAAAAGGCCGTACTCAAGGTGAAGACCCTGCGAATATGCTGAAGGCTTAGCATGTGACGGCAAGTATAGCCCTGTTTATTCAATGATCAGACGGTTTTTGGAGTCATGATTGAACACTGAACTGTTTATACTGATACGTTTATCAGTCAGTTTTGTTGCCCGACCCGACCTAAAAATAAGGCTTTTTTCGGTTGGGATCTTTCAAAAACCGGTCGAGTCGCCTTTTGAATTCAACCAGGCTTCCGCAATCTTGAAATCAACGGGGAAAGTGATTTTGATATTGCTTTCTTCCCCTGGAAAAAGGTGAATGGGAACTCCAATTGATTCAACCAGGGACGCTTCGTCGGAGTAGAGCTCGAAGCCTCCTTTTCCAAAAGCGTGTTGCAATAGGGTCAAGTCAAATACCTGGGGTGTTTGAACAATCCGGAATTGCGATCGATCTACGGCTCGGGAATCGTTGCGGTCGATTTGACGAAGGGAGTCCCGGCATTCGACGACCGGGACTGCGTTTCCATGGAGTTCTGCCTGCTTGAATAGATTAGAAATCAATGAATTGCTGATCAAGGGCCGGGCGGCATCATGTACCGCAACCAGGCCATTTACAGGCAATGCATTGAGGCCATTGTAGACCGATCCGGCACGGGTGGTGCTGCCGGGTACGATACGATGCACAGGTAAACGATCCAGGGTTTTGGAGGTGTCTTTCCAATAATTGATCCAATCGGGGTGGAGAACCAGAATGGGTTCAGTGCCAATCGAGCCGAACTTTCGCAGGGTATGGGCAAGCACGGGTTCGCCACACAATGGCAGGAATTGCTTCGGGATTTCAGAGGACATTCGGGCGCCATGTCCTCCTGCAACGACAATGGCGTAACGCTCCATCAATCCAGGATCAGCATGGCGTCCCCATAACTGAAGAAGCGGTACTTTTCCTTTTGAGCCACTTTATAAGCTTCCATGATGAGGTCATAACCTCCGAAAGCCGTCGCCATCATTAATAAAGTGGACTCGGGCATGTGGAAATTGGTGATCATCATGTTGGCGATGCTGAAATCGTAAGGAGGAAAAATGAATTTATTGGTCCAGCCTTCGTTCGCTTTCAGTTCACCCATGGTGCTGACCGAAGATTCCATGGCACGCATGGCCGTGGTTCCCACCGCGCAGATGTTCTTTTTGGCGGCCTTCGCCTTGTTGACAATGTCGGCAGCGGGTTGCTCCACTTTGAACTGCTCGGAGTCCATTTTGTGCTTGGTCAGGTCTTCCACTTCTACAGTGCGGAATGTACCCAACCCCACATGCAAGGTGACCTCTGCCAGGTTCACTCCTTTCAGTTCCATTCTTTTCAAAAGCTCCCTGCTGAAATGGAGTCCGGCAGTAGGGGCGGCAACAGCACCTTCGTTTTTGGCAAAAACGGTTTGATAGCGGTCCTTATCAGCCGGTTCGGCCTTGCGTTTGATGTACTTGGGCAATGGGGTGTGACCCAACTGTTCAATCACATCGCGGAATTCGGCTGAATTTCCGTCAAACAGGAATCGCAAAGTGCGTCCGCGCGAAGTGGTATTGTCGATGACTTCGGCCACGAGCATGTCGTCGTCGCCGAAATACAACTTGTTCCCAATTCTGATTTTACGTGCAGGATCAACCAGCACATCCCATAGCTTGCTTTCCGGGTTCAGTTCGCGGAGGAGAAAAACCTCGATTTTGGCTCCGGTTTTTTCCTTGTTTCCGTAAAGACGGGCTGGAAAAACCTTGGTGTTGTTCAGTACAAGTACGTCCCCGTCATTGAAGTAATTGATGATGTCTTTGAAGGCGTGGTGTTCGATCTTGCCGCTTTTGCGGTGAACAACCATCAGTCTCGACTCGTCGCGGTTGGGGGTGGGGTGATAAGCGGTTAGCTTTTCGCTTAGGGTAAATTTAAACTTAGATAACTTCATAGCTTACGGGCCTATGGTTATTCAGACGTTCTGAAAACAGAAAAACAGAAATGTCAGAGAGTTAGGGGCTTGTTTCAGGAGGCTGCAAAGATACGCTCTTCCGACACCCGAAGTCCAATTGATGCAGTCTAAACCATTGACTATTAATCTTTAAAAACTTTATAAAAATCTAATATATTGATTATCAAATACTTGCTGTAAACCTGATTTTGCCATCAACGTATCCTTTTTATCGGATAAAAACATGGCTTTTAAATTGTTAAAAAATTGAAAATCAATTTAAACAGCGGAAGTCTCCGGTTTGGGGAACATCCGCTCGAGGTCGGCTATGGTCCATGCTTTTTCAATGGTATAGGGTCCGATCCGGGTTCGGCGAAGGGCTGTCAGGTGTGCTCCCGACCCCAAATAGGTTCCGAGGTCCCTGGCCAACGAACGGATGTAAGTGCCCTTGCTGCAGACAACCTTGAAGTCTATTTCAGGCATTTCGAATCGGGTAAGCTCAAACGAATGGATCTGGATTTCGCGTTCTTTCAGTTCTGCGGTATCACCTCGTCTGGCAATCTTGTAGGCTCGTTGGCCGTCGATTTTCACTGCAGAATGCAATGGCGGAGTCTGCCGGATGTTTCCGGTGAATTTCAAAAGGGCATCCTCGACTTTCTTCCGGTCGATATGCTCGGTCGGAAAGGTTTGGTCAACCGGGGTTTCCTTGTCGCAGGAGGGAGTGGTTTCCCCAAAACGTATGGTGCCGGTATATTCTTTGATTTCGGCCTGGATTTCGGAAATGGTCTTCGTTTTTTTCTCGGTGCAGATCACCAGAAGGCCGGTGGCGAGAGGATCCAAAGTGCCGGCATGACCGACCCGTTTGGATTTCGTCATCCACTTGACTTTCTTGACAACCTGAAAGGATGTCCATCCCAGGGGTTTGTCCATGAGGTAAACCTCACCTTCGGGTCGGGTCTGCTGCATGGGTCAGTCGGGAAGTTCAAGGGGTATCCCGCTCAATACTAGGATGATGATGAGAAGGCCGACCGCAATTCTGTAATAACCGAAAACGCGGAAGCCGTGCCGTGTCAGGAAGCCGATGAACGAACGGATGGCCAGCAGTGCAACGACAAACGCGACGATGTTGCCGATGATCAACAGGTTGACTTGTTCGGGACTCACGCCTACACCCTGCCTGGCAAAAGAATAGATTTTGTAAAAAGTGGCAGCGAACATGGTGGGTACTGCCAGGAAGAAGGAGAATTCCGCAGCGGTTTTGCGGTTCAAGCCGGAGGCTAGTCCGCCGATGATCGTGGCGGCAGAGCGGGATACTCCGGGTATCATGGCGAGGCATTGGAACATCCCGATCCGAAAAGCAACCGGTAGGGATATGGATTCCGGATCCGCCTTTTCGAACCTGGCAACGAGTTTATCGATGAAGAGCAGCACGATACCACCAATGACCAGCGACCCCGCCACTACCAGCACATTGGAGAGCAGGCTGTCGATCAGGTCGTCGAGCATGAATCCCAGCACCGCTGCCGGTATGAATGCTATGATCAGTTTTTTGTAGAAACCGATGCTCTGCAAAAAGCGCTTGTAATAGAGTGAAACCACTGAGAGGATAGCTCCGAACTGGATCGCGACAGTGAAGGTTTTTGTAAAGGGGTCTTCCGCAATGCCCATCACCGATGAAGTGATGATCATATGACCCGTGGAGGAAACCGGTAAAAACTCGGTGATTCCTTCAACGATGGCCAGCAGGATCGCCTGGATAAGGGTCATGAAAACTTATTTCGCTTTCTTGACTATCGCCCAGATGGCAAGCGCATAACCTGCCATTACGATAAGCGGTGCGATGGTGATCCTACGGCTACTGAATACTTCCGGGTTGAAAACCTCCGGACTCTCGGCTTTTCCTCCGGACATGAGAACGTAACCAATGAAGAGCAGTCCGATGGAAATGAAAAGCAGAATGAAATTCTCCTTCCCGAAGGCAAATGCGGATTCATTGATTTTTTCGCGTGGGGAGGTGGCGTTGGATGCAGTGGCTTTCGATGCGGCCGCTTGGGATTTCGACATGGATCAGTAAATGGTTTCGGTCCGGTAACGAAGATATCGATTCACAGCGAACCAGGTGCAGAAAAGGGAAAGGATAACACCAGATCCGAGGAGGATCCCGGCGGAAATTCCGAGCAATTTGTAATCGGAGATGATGGCAAGTTCCGGAATCCTTTCAGAAATGAAATGAATTAGTGCACCGATGAATACGATCGCGATCGCTCCTCCGGCAAGTCCGTTCCAGATGCTGCTCATCAGATAGGGTTTGCGAATAAAACCCTTGGTGGCTCCCACCAGTAACATGCTCTTGATCAATAATCTTCTTGAGTACAGGGTGATACGGATGGTGTTATTGATGAGTGTGATGGAAACGAGCACCAGCAAACCGCTGAAGGTGAGAAGTACCCAGGCGATGGTCCGTAAATTCCGGTTGATGCTTTCAATGAGGGAGGGCTGGTAATAGACTTCAGTCACCACGGGGCTGGGCTCGACCGATTTTACGAACTTCTTGAAGCTTTCTTCATCCGCGAACTCCCCTTTGAGGTGTACGTCGATGCTGGCATAAAGTGGATTGAACCCCAGGAAGCCGACGAAGTCGTCCCCCAGTTCGTTTTTAAGTACCGCTGCTGCCTCCTCCTTGGTGATCAATTTCGCTTCTTTCACCAATGCGTCGGAACGGATATCGTTCAACAGGCGATCTACTTTGGCCGGGTCGGAATCCGGATTGATTATCAGTGAAATCTCGACGTTTTCGCGTACGTAGTAGCTGAGACGCTGCGCATGGAGCAGCAGGATGGAGAGCACCCCCAGCAAAAAAAGGACCAGGGAGATACTTACAATGGTGGAAATCCGGGACGAACGCTGGGTTCGGCGTATGACTTTTTTTTCTTCCGTCATGACTTGGGGCAAAAATAGGAAAATACACGTCCGGGCTTTTTCAAAACGGGCGAGGATGCCCCGTGCCGTTTTACTACTTTCGTAACCCCTATCCGGAGACGGCAGATGGAGTATCATTTCAAAGAAATAGAAGCCAAATGGCAGGCCTGGTGGAGGCAAAACGGCACATACAGAACCGGAACCGGTTCGACCAAACCCACCTATTATGTGCTGGACATGTTTCCTTACCCCTCCGGTGCGGGTTTACATGTCGGTCATCCGTTGGGTTACATCGCATCTGATATCATCGCCCGCTACAAGCGGCTGAAAGGATTTGATGTTTTGCATCCCATGGGATTCGATGCGTTCGGTTTGCCCGCCGAGCAATATGCCATTCAAACGGGTCAGCATCCCAAGATCACCACCGAACAGAATATTCGCCGGTATCGGGAGCAGTTGGATAAGATCGGTTTTTCATTCGACTGGGAACGCGAAATCCGGACCTGTGATCCGTCGTATTACAAGTGGACACAGTGGATTTTCATTCAGTTGTTCAATTCCTGGTACAATCCCGTGAACGCAAAGGCGGAGCCGATCGACCGATTGATCCGCTTGTTCGAAGAAAAAGGGTACCAGCCTCAGGGCGAGGCGTTTCTATCCGGAAACATCGAGTCTGAATTGCAGCCCTTCACTTCGGCCGAATGGATGGCCATGTCGGAAAAAGAAAAGTCCGATGTGCTATTGAATTACCGGCTTGCCTACCTCAGCGATGCCTGGGTGAACTGGTGTCCCGCACTCGGTACCGTACTCGCGAACGATGAAGTGGTTGACGGCAAATCGGAGCGTGGTGGATACCCGGTCGAGCGAAAACGGATGAAGCAGTGGAGCCTCCGCATGACGGCCTATGCAGATCGTCTGTTGAACGATCTCGAAAAAATCGATTGGTCCGACTCGATCAAGGATGCGCAGCGCAATTGGATTGGACGCTCTGAAGGGTCCACCATCTGCTTCCACCTTGTCGATTCATCCGGAAACCCAACCTCCGACTCAATCGAAGTCTTTACGACCCGTCCTGATACGGTTTTCGGGGTTTCTTTCGTCACCCTGGCACCCGAGCATGAACTGGTCGATCGCATAACCCTTCCGGTTTACCGCGATGCAGTTGCAGAGTACGTGAAAATTGCAAGCAACAAGACCGAACGGGAAAGGCAGGCCGATGTAAAAAAGGTCAGTGGTCAATTTACCGGGGCTTATGTACTTCATCCCTTCACCGGTGAGCTGGTTCCCGTTTGGATCGGGGAATATGTCCTGGCCGGTTACGGAACCGGTGCGGTGATGGCCGTTCCGGCGCACGATCAGAGGGACTACCTTTTCGCCAGCCATTTCGGTTTGCCGATCAAACAAGTGATTGAGGGTGGAACCCTGGAAGAAGAGGCCTATACGGACAAGTCCGGTCGGATGATGAATTCCGGTTTTTTGAACGGGATGGATGTGCGAGAAGCCATCCCTGCCGCCATTCGCGAAATTGAGTTGAAAGGGATCGGAGTTGGTCGTGTGAATTTCCGGCTGCGTGATGCCGCTTTCGGACGACAACGGTATTGGGGTGAACCCATCCCCGTGTACTACAAGGAAGGGATCCCTTGCGTATTGGACGAAAGTGAATTGCCATTGGTTTTGCCGGATGTCGACAAGTTTCAGCCCACGGAATCCGGTGAGCCTCCCCTTGCCAGAGCAGTAAACTGGAAGCACGAAGGGATGTACGAATATGAAACCACCACCATGCCCGGTTGGGCAGGTTCGTCCTGGTATTTCTTGCGGTACATGGATGCCCGTAACGACAACGCTTTCGTTTCTGCGGAAGCACTTGATCGTTGGAAGCAGGTGGATTTCTACCTGGGCGGTGCCGAGCACGCCACAGGACATTTGCTGTACGTCCGGTTCTGGACCAAGTTCCTCTTCGACCTTGGCTTCATTCAAGTCGATGAACCGGCGAGGAAGCTCGTCAACCAGGGAATGATCCAGGGGGTCAGTGCATTCGTATATAGGATCAACGGTACAAGCCGTTTCGTGTCCGCCGGGTTACGTCACGAATACGAAACCACACCCCTGCATGTGGATGTATCGATCGCCCCGAACCATATCCTCGACCTCGAGCGTTTCAAAACCTGGAGAGAGGATCTTCATCAGGCGGAATTCATCCTCGAAGAGGGCGTTTACAAGTGTGGTGCGGAGGTGGAGAAGATGTCCAAGAGCAAGTACAACGTGGTCAATCCTGACGACATCATCGACGAGTTCGGCGCCGATACGCTGCGGCTCTACGAAATGTTCCTGGGGCCTTTGGAACAAAGCAAGCCCTGGAGCACCCAGGGTATCAACGGCGTGTTCAATTTCCTCCGGCGTTTCTGGCGATTGTATCGCGTTGAAAACGGTTCCTGCCGGTTGAGTGAAGATCAACCCTCAGCTGCGGAATTGAAGATCCTCCATAAAACCATCAAGAAGGTGGAGGAGGATGTCGATAGGTATTCCTTTAATACTACTGTCAGTGCGTTCATGATCTGCGTGAACGAGCTGAATGAACTCAAGTGCGACAAGCGTGCCGTGCTCGAACCCCTGGTTATCCTGCTCTCACCCTATGCTCCGCATATTGCTGAAGAGTTATGGCATCTGCTCGGTCATGGCGAAAGTGTCACTTGCGCATCTTTTCCGCAATGGAGGGAAGAGTACCTTGTTGAGCAGGAATTCGAATATCCGGTCTCCATCAACGGCAAGGTGCGTTTCAAATTGAACCTCTCTCTTCAATTGAGCAAGGAGGAAATCGAAAAACAGGTCCTGGATTCGAATGAAACCGGGCGTTACCTGACTCAGCCACCGAAGAAAATCGTCGTGGTGCCGGGTCGCATAGTCAATATCGTAGTCTAATAGTTAATCGACTGTCCGCTAAGCAGCGGATAGGTTAAAGAACAACACCATGCAATTGCTTCTACAACACATCGAGGCCCTGATTTTCGCCTCGGAGCAACCGATAACCGCAGACGATATCCAGTCCTGCCTCAAAAGTGTATATGGATGGGAATTGAAGAAGGAACAGTTTCATAGCTTGATCGCGGAGCTGAAGGAGAAATACCTTTCCGAGGACCATTCCTTCGAGTTGGTGGAGATAGCCGACGGTTATCAGTTTCTGACCAAGAAGGAATTCCACCATGCTGTCAATACGTTGCTGCAGATCAAAGCCAGAAGAAGGCTCAGTACCGCTGCTTTGGAAACCTTGGCCATCATCGCCTACAAGCAGCCGCTTTCCAAGTCTGAGATCGAGCACATACGCGGTGTGAACTGCGATTACAGCATTCAGAAACTGCTGGAAAAGGAGCTCATCGTGATCAGTGGAAAATCCGATGGACCGGGCAGGCCTCTCTTATACAGTACATCGAAGAACTTCATGGACCATTTTGGACTCCGTTCGGTGAAGGACCTCCCGAAGCTCAAGGAGCTTCATATTGCCGATAACGAAATCGGAACCCCTTCCGAATTGATGGACCTTTCTGAGCCGGTTGAGGATGATCTGCCGGAGAACCTGGCTGCGGAGATCCGCGAAGGACTCATGGCCGGAATTCCGGAAAGGGACAGTTTGTCATCCGGTGAGCAGGTCATGCAGGAAGATGGAGATGACGACTTACCCACGAGTGAGGAAGGCGAATTTCAAGTGGAGGGTACGGTTGATCCGGAAGCCGCTCAGGGAGGATTGGAACAGGATTTGATGGATGAATCCGAGAATCCAGAATCCAACGAATAATGAAATCGATCCGGGCCGCATTCCTGATCATCACCCTCTTCTGTTATCCTGTTTTTGGACAGGCACCTGTTGCCAGGTCGCCATTCCCTGCTTTTGGAACAAGTGAAGTACTTGAATACCGGGTGCATTATGGTTTTGTGGATGCAGGAAAGGCTCGATTGGAGGTAGATCCACAGCTCAAGAGTATCGGAGGGAGGACCTGTTTCCGCGTAATCGGTACAGGAAGGTCGGTAGGCGCGTTCGACTGGTTTTTCAAAGTCAGGGATCATTATGAAAGTTACATCGATACCGAGTCCATGATTCCCTGGATGTTTATCCGTAAGATCGAAGAGGGAGGGTACCGGAAACACCAACACGTGACTTTCAATCACCACAAATCAACGGCCACCAGCGAGAAAAAAACCATTCCCGTGCCAAGCAGTGTTCAGGACCTGATTTCCGCTTTTTATTATGCTAGGACTCTTGATTTCGATAATGCCTCCATCGGTCAAACCTTCACCATACCCTGCTACCTGGACGATGAAACTTTTCCGATGGTCATCAAGTACTCCGGAAAACAAAGGGTGAAGACTGATGCAGGTATTTTTAATTGCATCGTGTTCAAACCCTATCTGCTGGAAGGTCGTGTGTTCAAGGAGCAGGAAGGGATGACCGTTTGGGTGACCGACGATAAGAATAGGATTCCGGTTCGCGCGCAGGCAGAGATCCTGGTCGGGTCGATAAAAATGGACCTCACTTCCTACAAGGGTGTTTTGAATCCCCTTGCATTGGTCAAGAAAAAGTGAATCGCCTAGGTTCAGCCAAGTAGTTTTCTTCCGACCATGTACTCGGCGATTTGAATAGCATTCGTAGCTGCTCCCTTTCTGAGGTTATCCGCAACAATCCAGCAATTCAAAGTTTTATCCTGCGTTTCATCTCTACGCAACCGACCTACAAAAACCTCGTCGTGCCCTTCGGCATAGAGTGGCATGGGATAGAAAGCCTTTAACGGGTCGTCCTGTACAATAATACCCGGTGCGTTTTCCAACAGTGACCGGACTTCCTGCAAGTCAAATTCATTCTCGAATTCGATATTGACACTCTCAGAGTGACCGCCAATGACCGGTACTCTTACCGTGGTGGCAGTGACTTTTATGCCTTCATCTCCCATGATCTTACAGGTCTCTTTCACCATCTTCATTTCTTCCTTGGTGTAGCCGTTTTCCTGGAATACATCGATATGGGGCAAGAGGTTCAAGTCGATCGGGTGAGGGTAGACTTTTGTAACCGGGTCGCCCTGACGCTCGCCCATGAGTTGTTCAACCGCTTTCGCACCTGTTCCGCTGACAGACTGGTAGGTCGATACGATGACCCTTTTGATGCGGTATTTGTCGTGCAAGGGTTTCAGCACCACCACCATTTGAATCGTGGAGCAGTTCGGATTGGCAATGATTCGGTCCTGGGGGGTAAGTACATGAGCGTTGACTTCCGGAACAACAAGCTTCTTTTCCGGGTCCATCCTCCAGGCAGAAGAATTGTCAATGACGATGCAGCCTGCTTCAGCGAAGCGAGGTGCCCAATCCAAAGAGGTCTGGCCGCCTGCTGAAAACAAGGCCAGGTCAGGTTGTTGATCGACAGCCTCTGCAGGAGTGATCACGGTGTAGGATTTTCCTCGGAATTCCACCGATTTCCCGGAGGAACGTTCTGAGGCTACAGGGATGAATTCACTGACCGGGAAGTTGCGTTCTTCAAGGATTCGGATCATGCGCGTGCCGACAAGGCCGGTAGCGCCTACAACAGCCACTTTCATAGGATGAGTTTTTGATTCAATTGAACAGGGTGTGTGAATTTCATGCTCGTTGCAGAACCCGTTTTAAACGGATGTAAGCGTTTAATTACCGGATAACAGGTTGAAGCCTGACTTGCTTTGCATCGCTAAAAATACGGAACATGGGTAGATGCAGGTCGATTTGGATCATCAGTGTTGTTTTTGTGATGTTGTCGCAGTCTGTTGGCGCGCAAGTCTTGGATGATTTTAATGACGGTGATTTTATTCAGGGTACTCCATGGACCGGCGACTCGCTCCAGTTCATCGTTGACAACGGGGAGCTTCGACTGTTTTCAGCAGGTAGCGATTCATCGTCACTGGTCACCTTCTTTCAATCGGGTATTGATACGCTCGAATGGAGATTTCGGTTACGAATGCCATTTGCACCATCCTCCCAGAATTACGTGCGATATTACCTCTGGGCCGATGCGGCGGATTTGGAAGGTCCCTTGAATGGATTCTATCTCCAATTTGGCGAAACCGGATCTGCAGATGCTTTTGAATTGAGGGTCCAAAACGGCTTCACCGGTGCAGTCTTGTTGCGTGGTCCGGACAGCCTGGTCGCTAATGGTGTGGATTTACGAATGAAAGTGATCCGTTATCCGGGAGGATTCTGGCAGGTATGGTACGGTTCCGGAACTGTAGGACAGTTGATCCCTGTCGGCACGGCATTTCATTCTGTGGCACCCACGGGGACGATCCTGGGATGGAAATGTGTCTACACCTCAAGCAACGCACAAAAATCTTTCTTAGACGATGTATACGCAGGCCCCTATCAACACGACAGGGAGCCGCCACAACTGATCTCTGCAACCATTGCGGGGACTTCCGCCTTGGAAGTTTTGTGGAACGAGCCGTTGGATACCTTGACGGCACTGGATCCATTCCGGTATTGGATGACTCCGTTTGGAGTTCCGGATTCCATCAATTCCCTTGCACAGGATGGACGAAGGTTCATCCTTCATTTATCAGGGCCGGTTGTAGACACGATAACCTACCTGTTGCAGATATCCGGAATTCAGGATGAAAGCGGGAATGAAATCTCCGACACTTTGAATTGGCCCGTATACAAGGTGTTTTCCGTAGAACCCGGTCAGGTGGTGTTTTCGGAAATCATGGCTAATCCTTCCGGTGCGCCATCGCTTCCGCAGTACGAGTATGTTGAACTGTACAACCGGTCGGCAAGGGTTCTATCGCTTGAGGGTTGTTATTTTCACGATGCATCTTCTTCCTGCCCGCTTACGGGGGACACTCTCAAGCCGGGCGAGTATGTGGTTTATACGAGTAACGCGGCAGCGGAGGCTTTTTCATCAGCGGGATACAGTCGCTGCGCCGGGATCAGTTGTTTTCCTTCCCTGAATAACGATGGCGATTCACTTCGGCTGACGGGGCCTGCGGACGAACTGATAGACGCCATTTATTACGATAACGGCATGTATGTCGATCCCCTTCGGGACGACCAGGGGTGGTCCCTGGAGAGGATAGATGTCAGTTCAGCCTGCAGCAGTCGTGAAAACTGGAAGGCATGTATTGATCCGAGTGGAGGCACTCCCGGCTTGAGCAATTCTGAATTCGGCCTTTTTTCAGATACGGTTGCGCCTCGGGCGGTGCACGCATATCCGGTGGATAGCATGACGACCCTCTTGTATTTCAGCGAATGGCCGGATACAACAATTGCGAAGGATCCACAATTGTATCAACTTGATCCGGTAGGCTGGACAGCTGCTTCAGTACGCATTGGTAAAGGAAAGCCGCACATGGAAATTGAATGGCCAATGCCTATGGGATGGGGCGTGAACTATGAATTGGAAATAAGTGCGCAATTGAATGATTGTTCCGGAAATATCCTCGAAGGACGGAACCGGATTCCTTTGGGATTGCCAATGGCTGTGGGTAATGGCGATGTACTTATCAATGAAGTCCTATTCAATCCTCTTGAGGATGACGGTGATTTTGTGGAGATTGTAAACCGGTCAGCCCATCCTGTCGATTGTAATGATCTGCGCTTAGCTTACGCAGATCCGGCCGATGGAATAGTGAAGGGGGCTGTCGGAATGCAGTCAGAAAGCCGATTGCTTATGCCGGGTGATTACCTCGTTGCTGCTTCAGCACCGGACAGGATCGTACAACGGTATCCAACAAACGGGAAGTTTAACCTGATCCGTACCGACCTGAGCGGTTATGACGACGACGAGGGTGTAGTGGTTTTACTGGATGCCTCACTACGGGTGTTGGATAGGTTTCAGTACTCTGACGATTTTCACTTCCCTTTGTTGGCCGATCCCGAGGGCGTTTCATTGGAACGAATTCGACTTGATGGTTTGACCGACGACAAACAGAATTGGCACAGTGCGTCGTTTCAATGTGGGTATGCGACGCCGGGCCTGAAGAATTCACAGGAGCAGGAACCTGTGGAGGAGGGCAGTGGTTGGTTCAACCTTGAGCCCCGATTGTTCACACCAGACAATGATGGTCATTATGACGTCCTGTTCATGCACGCACACCTCAACAAGCCCGGATTCATGGCCGCAGTACACCTGTATGATGAATTCGGATCCCGGGTTCGTCAGATCGCCGCAAATGAGTATTTGGGTACCGAGGCGAGTTGGTCATGGAATGGCACCAACGATGATGGTGAATTGATGCCTCCCGGGGCATACATCGTTTCAGTCCGTTTTGTCCATATCGACGGGGAGATTCGCAGGATACGGAAGGCATGTGTGCTAGCCCCCGGCCGAATGGACAATTGAAAAACCTGAATCGTGGAAAATCAAGATGAAGTTGAAAATGCGGTTATCCTCCTAAGGGGTCAGCGGGTGATTGCCGATGTTCAAGTGGCCGAATGGTTTGGTGTGACTATGACGGAATTGCATCTGGTTATTCAAAAGAACAACGATTTGATGGATTCTGCTTTCGTTTACCGACTTGATGAGGAGGAAAAAGTTCGATTTGCATGTGGATCCGACAACATGTCTGCGGAACAGCGCGTCATTCCAACTTTCGCTTTCACGATTCATGGAATCATAATCCTGACTGCATGTCTTGGTTACTCAGGTTCCGAAATTCAGAATGCCGGTATGATTCGGATTTTAGCCTTTTTAAACAGCGGTTTTTCAGCCCGCTGATACCGTTTAGGGGCTTTTAAAGGTTGTCAAGTCGATTTTGTAAATCGTTGTAAAACAATAGCGTGAGAGTGTTCCTGATCTGATCCGTCGGGAAGTTGGAAGCTCATCGAACAAAGTCATTTGTCCGGTTGATAAAGTTCATCGGTCGACTCCTTGTTTCCGGCCAAGTACTGCTTACATTAGTTGGATAATTCAGTAGGCATGAAAAACGTTTGGTTATTTCTTCTTTTGTTTCCGGTGGGTGTATCAACGGCTCAGCATTCCATGAATCTGGGAATCTCAGGTGGTGTGACCAATTATTTTGGAGATCTCGGTAACGACGAGTTTTTTCAAGGTAGTTCCATCAGTCCGGGTATGGCAGTGACTTTGCGTAACATCATTCCCGCCCGTCGCATTACAGGTATGCATTATTCTCCAGTGAATCTCGAGGCCAGGCTCAGCTGGAACAGGCTGCAGTATGACGAGGCTGTTTCAATCGGTGATCGCAGAGGGTCTGAATTGCGCAATTACAACCGGGGGTTGAATTTCAGGAATGATTTGGTTGGTTTTTCTTCGCACCTGAGCTATACGTACTATCCCAATCGTCGACTCCCATTGCATCGTCAAACCATGGCCATGTTCGTCTATGCCGGTGTCGGGGTGTTTTATGGAAGGCCCAAGGCGGATCTATTCCGTGGGGACGTGGACATAGACAACCGGTATCACCATTGGGATGACGGTACCCTGCGTGACGCACCTCAATCGAGTGGTAGTGGCAATGTCATAGATCGTGACGGCGAGTACGAAACCGATTTGATTGATTGGAGAACCGAGGGGCAAGGGGCGATTGATGAGGCCAAAGCTTCCAAGAGCATGTACAGTCCCTGGAACATCGGAATTCCCATGGGGTTTGGTTTCAGGTACGGCTTGAACAAGAACATTACCCTTTCATTGGAATTCGCCTATTACCGTTTCCTGACCGATTACCTTGACGATGTGAGCGATGCTTACGCTACCTACAAGGAAATTGAGCAGCTTTATCCGAACGACCCCGTCAAACAGGAGCTGGCGAAGTACATGAGTGACCCGACAGGTTTGGGCACGAACGGATTTGTCGGACCGGCCACCTCGCGCAGAGGGAATCCCGCCATCAAGGATTCATTTTCATTCATCAGTGTCGATTTAGCCTATCGCCTGAATTGGGCGCCCAAAAGCATAGATCGCCTTTTCGCGCAACGAAACGGTTTTTGGTAAACGGGGTTTCAGGAAGTCAGCTGAAAACTGTTAAAGTTTGATTTCCTCGCCCTGATGGTTCAGAAAATGATATTCCATCAGGTGATAGGAGGAGATGGGTTCCACTTTCACCCATTGCTTGTACTTCTTTTTCCAGGTCCACTGGTAGGATTTCATCAGCCAGAAATCACGTTTCAGATAAGCTGCCAGGAAAGGATGCACCTGTAAAGTGAGCCCTTGTTCGTTTTGCTCCTGGCATAGATAGCGCAGGTTGTTTTCGATGTCATCGACAAGGAGCAGCGATGATTTGATTTCACCTGTCCCATCGCAAGCCGGGCATTTTTCGGAAGTGACGATGTCTGTGACCGGGCGAACGCGTTCGCGGGTGATCTGAACCAATCCGAATTTACTCGGTGGAAGAATGGTGTGCCGGGCTCTGTCGCGCTTCATTTCAGCACTCAGCGTGTCAAACAACTGCTTCCGGTGAAGGGTGTTCTTCATGTCGATGAAATCGACAACGATGATGCCTCCCATATCCCGCATGCGCAATTGCCTGGCGATCTCCTTGGCAGCCATCAGGTTGGTCTGAAGCGCATTGGTTTCCTGAGAATCCCCCGAGCCTTTGCTGCGTCCTCCGCTGTTGACGTCGATCACGTGCATGGCCTCCGTATGCTCTATGATGAGATAAGAGCCACCCGGCATGGTAACGGTTTTGCCGAACAAAGACTTGATTTGTTTGTCTATGCCGAAGTGTTCGAGGATGGGGAGTTTGCCTTTGTACAGGCGAACGATATCGACCTGGTCGGGGGCGATTCCGCGCAGGTAACTCTTGATCTCCTCCGCAGTCTTGGATTCGTTGACGTGAATCGCATGAAAATTCGGATTCAGCAAGTCACGAAGGATGGTGGAAGCCCGATCCATTTCCCCAAGCATTTTCGATGGAGGCGTAGCGGTTTTCAGCTGCTCAAAAAGGGTCTCCCATTTCGCAGAGATCTCCTGTACGTCCCGGTCCAAGTCCGCAACCTTCTTGCCTTCAGCCACCGTACGGACGATAATGCCGAAATTGCGGGGACGGATACTGGTGGCCAGTCGTTTCAAACGCTGTTTCTCCGCTGAGCTTTTGATCTTGGCTGAGACAGAAACGGCATCAGAGAAAGGTACAAGTACTACATAGCGCCCTGCAAAAGAGATTTCGGAGGAAATCCGGGGCCCTTTGGTCGAGATGGGCTCCTTGGCGATCTGAACCATGATGCTCATGTTGGGTTGGAGCACCTGGGTGATTTTGCCGGCCTTGTTGATATCGGGTTCGGTCTGGAAGTTGTTCAGAACCGCTACGGATTGTTGTCCTTCGCGAGTGTTCTTCATGAACTTCAACAGGGAGTGTATCTGAGGTCCGAGGTCCAGATAGTGCAGAAAGGCATCCTTCTCATAGCCGATATCAACGAACGCGGCGTTGAGCGAAGGCATGAGCTTCTTGACTCGACCAAGGTAGATGTCTCCGACGGAGAAACTGTTCTCCTTCTTCTCCTTGTTGAGTTCCACCAGACGCTTCTCCTCAAGAAGTGCGATGTTGACTTCCGAGGAGGAGGAATCGATGATCAGTTCGGTATTCAAAGCTTGCAGAAAAGAAATCCTGGACACGTCAGTCACCACTCAACCCGGCCGGGTTCGGGCAATAGAACAACAGCGGGCGTAATGCTCGGGTACGAATACAAACGACGGATACTGCGCAGAGGCCGGTATCCATTCGTTCGGTGACGATAGAAAATAAATCAGGTGGTTGTCACTACCCGAGTGACCTGGCGAATCCCGGTATTATTTCTTCTTCTTATGACGGTTCTTCCGAAGGCGCTTTTTCCGTTTGTGGGTCGCCATTTTATGGCGCTTCCTTTTTTTACCTGAGGGCATGATACTGGATTTTTAAATTATTTTTTTCAGGAGGATTTCTTTTTGAGTTCCTCCACGGTTTTAATCAGATCAGACACGTCGTAGTTGGCAGTCCTGATGAACAATTCGTATTCACGAATGGCATCGGCAGTGTCGCCTTTTTGCAGAAACACTTGTCCAAGGTAATAGTGTACTTCGTGTCTTTCAGGGTTTATAGTTAATACTTTGTTGAATCGTTCAATGGCTTTGTCCAACTGTCCGGACTTGACCGAAAGCATACCCAGGTTGTATTGGGCCATCTCGTGGTTAGGATCCTTTTCGACCACTTCTCTTAGCATCATGATCCCTTTCATCGGCTCCGAGGTGCCGTCGGCGTAGCAGGCACCAAGGTCTGTTTTGGCATTCAGGTTTTCCGGATTGAATTCCAAAACTTTGGAGTACGATCCGATCGCCTTGGCCACTAACAGGGAGCGGAGGCTGGTGTCACCTGCCATCCGGAAGGCATCGAAGTAGCGGTAAGCGGCTTCGAGGTAGGTTTGTTCCGCCGGTGCAGCCAATGCCCTTCGTTCAAACCAAATTGCGGAGGCTGCAGCAATGCCGCTTTGATCCCAAAGAAGACCGATTTTGCGCATGAGTGCGGTATCGGCATCGTTGCTACCTTCTTTCAATTCCTTTTTTAGCCTGTCGAGCGCTGTCTTGGCGGTCGAGTCAAGTGCGGCCTCAGCCGAAGCTAGGAGCGCGTCTGCGTCGAAT
>JAULUX010000013.1:0-7396 GCA_032111385.1 Bacteroidia bacterium | reverse complement strand
CCGTCGGGATTTTTCCGAACCGGACCCTTTATCGCAGGAGGAGGATTTCTTGCGATCGCCGCGCTCTCCTTCATTACGGCGTTCAATCCTGTCGAAAGCCTGGTGACTTACAACAGGCTAGTGGTCGCCGGTATCGCTTTCTTCAATTTGAGCGTATTGTTATCCGCACATCCCGACATCCTGCGTCCCGCCATCCGGATAATCGCGGTTGTGCTCATTGTTCAATCGGCAGTGGAACTTGTCGGGTTCCTTGATTCCATTAAAAGCAGGAAGCCGCTCGACGAGCTGATCATGAACCTGAAGGGCAATACAGGAAACAAGAACTTTTTGGGAGCGGGAACTTTGCTTCGAATCCCCTTCCTCCTTTTCCTTTTCCACGACAAGCGGTTCGGATGGCAGGCGCTGGCCGTTCCCGGACTCATCATCAGCCTGACCACCCTCTTCGTTCTGAATTCACGCTCGACCATCGTGGCCTTGCTCTTTATTTCGGCTCTTTACATCGGTTATATCGTTGTCCGTTCTTTGAAGGATGGTGACCGAAAGATCTTATTGCGTCCGGGACTGTACATAGCCGCATTTGCATTGTCTTTTTTAATCACACAATCGTTGTTCGACCGCGTACAACGACTCACACAGAAGGGGCAGTACGGTGCTGTCGCAGAACGGCTTGCTTCCATTTCCTTCACAAACGAGGGGAGTGCTGGTCGCGTGATGCTCTGGCAAAGTGCGTTAGACTTCATCCGTAAGAATCCTTTGCTGGGCGGAGGAATCGGCAACTGGAAAATCCACAGCATCCCTTACGAAGCGACGACCATCCGGGGTTTCGGATTGAAAAAGCATATCCACAACGATTACCTTGAAGTGACTGCAGATACGGGCATCGGGGGCGGATTATTTTTCACCGCTTTCCTGGGATTGCTATTCCTACTGGGCGCGCGTTTACTGATTGGCAGAAACCTGCCTGAGGAATGGCGGGGTGTCGTGATGGTATTGCTGCTTTCGCACACGGCTTACATGTCGGATTCCCTATTCAATTTTCCGCTGGAGCGTCCCAATATGGTTCTCCACATGTTATTTTCAGGAGCAGCAATTACCGGATTGTACGCCCGATTCGGTAAGAAAGAAAAGCCGGAAAATTCAACCCTCAATCGTACTATTCCCTTCGTGATATTGATTCCGGCTTTGGGTACCGTGTGGGTGAACTGGCAGTGCTACAGAAGCATGGTGGCTCAGGATAAAATAGCTATTGAGTGGTTCGGGAAACCCCAGCCGGCCAATCCGCCCTTCAAGTCCGAAGAGGTGAACCCGATGTTTCCTGCAATCCCCAACCTGAACGAACTGGGGATGCCGATCGCCTGCATGAAAGCAAAGTACCTCGCGCAGGAGGGCAAGCATGCAGAAGCACGCGCGATACTCGATGCCGGAAACAATGCAAATCCATACCTGTACTTTGCCGAGTTCCTCCGTGCCAACATGGCGTTGACCGATCAACAAACCGATTCGGCCATTCATTATAGCAAAGTGTTGTATTACAACCGACCCGCCAATCAGCAGGCGTTCGACATGTTATACGGAATGTTGCGCGATGTGCGAGACACTGCAGAGATGATGAAAGCCTTCGGAATCAAAACCGGCACAAGGCCGGAACCGACCGATTACCTATTGCACTCCGAGTCGATGTATGTTTTGAAAAAAGACATGGAAGCGCGTAAATCCATACTGAAAGACGGCATCAAGCGCTTCCCGGAAAGCGAACGACTGCATTTCCAGCTCCTATTCACGCAGGGATTCGAGTTGACGGAAAAGGGCGACAACAAGTCCGCGGCGGAAATGTACATCAAGTCGCTTGCGTATGTCAAAGACCCCCAGGCCATGCTCAACGCGGGAATCGAATTGTTGAAGTCGGCACAATACGAAAAGGCTATCCCTTATTTCACAGACGCCATAGCCACCGGGAAATTCAGCAACGGTATTCCGGAATACGGACGCGGACTTTGTTACTTCAACAGGAACCTGCTCGATCAGGCGTGCCCGGACATCCGTGCAGCGGCGACGAAAGGCTACGCAGTGGAAGCCAAGGTAGCGGAACGGTGCGGAGGGCAGTAGGCGTACAGCTCAACCCCATGCAACGGGGCAATCTTAAAATCAGACTTTGAATTCGCTCACAGCAAACGTACAAGCTGACGCTGAAGGCTCACCTTGTCGCCCACACGCTGTGGCAGTTCGTCTATGTGGATGCGCTCCTGCTGCATGGTATCACGGTCGCGGAGGGTGACCATGTTATCTTCAAGTGTCTGGTGATCCACGGTCACACAGTACGGTGTACCGATGGCATCCATGCGCCGGTAACGCTTACCGATGGAATCCTTCTCCTCGTAAATGCACTGATGGTCCAGCTTTAGCCTGTCCATGATCTGACGGGCTTTCTCGGGCAATCCGTCTTTCTTCACCAGGGGCAAGACGGCGACTTTACAAGGGGCAAGGAAGGCAGGCAGTCGCAGCACGACACGTGATGTACCGTCTTCCAGTATTTCCTCGGCATAGGCTTGTGAAAGTGTCGCCAGGAAAAGACGGTCGAGACCGATGGAAGTCTCAACTACATAAGGGATATAATTTTCGTTGTCCTCCGGATCGAAATACTGCTGCTTGCGTCCACTATGTTCCTCGTGGCTGCGGAGATCGAAATCGGTGCGGCTGTGGATGCCTTCCAATTCCTTGAATCCGAAGGGGAATTCAAACTCAATGTCGCAGGCGGCGTTCGCATAGTGCGCCAGCTTCACGTGGTCGTGAAAACGGTATTTGCCTTCGGGGAAGCCCAGGCTGCGGTGCCAGTCCATGCGGGTCGACTTCCACTTCTCGTACCACTCCAGTTCTGTACCCGGCTTGACAAAGTACTGCATCTCCATCTGTTCGAACTCGCGCATACGGAAGATGAACTGACGGGCGACGATCTCGTTCCGGAAAGCCTTACCTGTTTGAGCGATACCGAATGGGATCTTCATTCTGCCGGTCTTCTGCACATTCAGAAAATTGACAAAGATGCCCTGTGCGGTTTCCGGACGCAGGTAGATGGTGCTTGAGTCTTCACTTACGGAGCCCAACTGCGTGCTGAACATCAGGTTGAACTGACGCACATCGGTCCAGTTGCGGGTTCCGCTCACGGGACAGGTGATCTCCAGGTCGAGGATCAGTTGGCGTACGCCCTCAAGGTCGTTCGCCTCCATGCACTCCTTGAAACGGGTGTTGATCTCGTCGATCTTTTTGGTGTTCTCCAACACACGAGGGTTGGTGGAGCGGAACATCGCCTCGTCGAAATTCTCGAACCGGTTGCGTGCTTTCTCCACCTCTTTCCCGATCTTGGCTTCGATCTTCGCAATATGATCTTCGATAAGCACATCGGCGCGGTACCGCTTTTTTGAATCCTTGTTGTCGATCAACGGATCGTTGAAGGCATCCACGTGACCCGAGGCTTTCCACGTGGTGGGATGCATGAAAATGGCGGCATCGATCCCTACGATGTTCTCGTGCAGCTGTACCATGGATTTCCACCAGTAGTCGCGCAGGTTCTTCTTGAGTTCGGCCCCCATCTGCCCGTAATCGTACACGGCGCTGAGTCCGTCGTAGATTTCGCTCGATTGGAAAATGAATCCGTATTCCTTGGAGTGGCTGATGATGTTCTTGAAAAGATCTTCGCCGGAGAGTTTCTTATCGCTTGCAGATGACATAGCAGCAAAGATAGGCCTTGGCGTAAAAACAACCGGCCCTTTCTCCCGCACCATGGTGCTTCCTAAGGCCTGTTTTGCTCACCTTTGTTCCATGCAGCCGATGTATTTCGACCACAACAGCACCACGCCCGTGGATCCACAGGTGCTGGACGCCATGCTACCCTACTTCAGCCTGAAATTCGGCAATGCGGCGAGCAGCACTCATGCCTTTGGCTGGACTGCCTCGGCCGCGGTCGAAAAAGCGCGGGAGCAAGTCGCTTCCCTGATCGGAGCAGAACCGGGTGAGATCATATTCACCTCGGGCGCCACCGAATCGCTGAATCTGGCCATTCGTGGTGCCATGGCTGCCTACTCCGAGAAAGGACGTCACCTGGTGGTTTGTGCCACTGAACACAAAGCAGTGCTGGACACGGCCCTCGATTTGGAAAAACAGGGTGCGGAAGTCAGCGTGTTGGGCGTTGACCGGGAAGGAAGAATTGATTTGCAAGAACTGGAATCGCTTTTGAGAACGGATACGGTGCTGGTGGCCGTGATGATGGCCAACAATGAAACGGGGGTCATTCAGGATACGCATGCCATCGGCGACCTCACCCGCTCAAAACACGTGCTTCATCTGTGCGACACTACCCAGGCCGCAGGAAAAATGCGCATCGACGTCAATGATCAGTGCATCGACCTGTGTACGTTATCCGCGCATAAGCTTTACGGCCCCAAAGGATGCGGAGCTCTGTATGTACGGCGAAAGAGTCCGCGTGTCACCCTACTGCCGGAATGCACCGGCGGAGGCCACGAGAGGGGACTGCGTGCAGGAACCCTGAACGTACCCGGGATTGTCGGCCTGGGTGAAGCCTGCCGGCTGGCCGGTGAAAGGCTTTGGGACTACGCTCTACACACCTCGAGGTGGCGCACTTTTTTCGAACAGATGATCTGTGTCGAACACAAGCTGGGACGCATAAACGGCAGTACGAGGTACCGCCTGCCCAATACCACCAACATCACCTTTCACCATACCCTGGCTTCGAAACTGATGACAGCCCTTCCCGACATGGCGTTCAGTGCGGGTTCGGCCTGCACCTCCGCCCTCGACCTTCCAAGTCATGTACTCGAGGCCATGGGACTTACCCTGGAAGAAATCCGTTCCACCGCCCGGTTCAGTTTTGGGATGCACACCACGGAAACAGAGGTGAATAACGCCATCTTTCGAATAGGCGAAGTATTGACTCGTAAAGCATAACTATCCGTTTATTAACCGAAGCGATCACGGATTCGAACGTGGCAACGGGGGTATGCACTCGTCCGTGTTTATAAAATGTCTGCATCGTTGATAACTAGAACTAGCTATGGCGACTACGCATGTGTACATTTGCCATTCACACTTTCCGGACATGTTTTCCAATCTCTACACCGGCCAGGTTCTTCAGCGGTATCCATCCACCTGGATAGCAGATGCTCCTGAAAACCGCGAGATACTCGACGAGTTCATCCATGCGCTTTCGGTCGCTTTTGAAATGCCTTCTGAATTCGACGAGGCTCAGTTTAAAAAGTTTCCCGTCATACTGATCACCGATTATATCCGCAAGACCCACCGTCATTACCTGTTCCGGAAGCTGCCGGAGATGGAACAAAGCATCCAATTGTTACTGCAGGACTATTCTGACGACCATCCTTTGCTGCATATCCTACAAGCCTTTTATTCGGATTACAAGACTGAATTGAGCCTGCACATCTGCGAAGAGGAGAATCACCTCTTGCCCTACGTGGATTACCTGCTGCATGCTGAAAACGAGGGTTGCGACCTGCGCGAGTTCTTCCGTCAGACCAAGAGGTACTGTATGAACGACTTTGAGCAAGACCATCACGACGACCATGAGAAGGAGCTTTTGGAAATCAAACGCACGATCCAATTGCACCGCCCCCCACCCACTAACGGTACGCCGTACCGTATTTTAGTGCAACAGCTGGACAACTTCCATCGCGACCTGGTCGTACACGGTCTCATTGAAGACCGCGTACTCCTGCCGAAAATGAAAGAGATGGAGCGTCGCCTATCGGCTGCTTTCAATACGGTTGCCCGTTTGAATTGACCTCTTCCCTGTTTGCGCAGGTCTAAAAACCGGAAGCACTATCGGTATTTTGGTTTAACCGCAAAGGGCGCTATTCGCCTTCAGCGAACGAACGTAGTGCGCAATTACAGGAGAGAGAAGCTGCTGCCTTTGCTCTTCTTCGTGCCCATTGCGGTTAAAAGTTTTTTAAATCCCAAGCACTGAAATTCCGACTATCTCAAATCAAAAAACAACCAATAATAAAGCGCTGAGGGACTACTCCATCAGCGCTTCATATTTTGGATTTGATTTTCCGGATCAGAAGTCCTCGTCGAACTTCACCTCCTGGTCGGCACGCTCAACGCCCACACCGGCTTTCTTGTATTCGGAAACACGCTTCTCAAAGAAGTTCGTCTTTCCTTCGAGCGAAATGGTCTCCATGAAGTCGAATGGGTTTTCGCTGTTGTACACTTTCGGATAGCCGAGTGAGTTCAACAGGCGGTCGGCCACGAACTCGATGTACTGACACATCAGTTTCGCATTCATTCCGATGAGATTCACGGGCAGCGCATCCGTCACGAACTCCTGCTCTATGCGCACGGCATCCGTGATGATGTCATAGACTTCTTCCTGTGTGAGTTTGTGCTTCAGCATACCGTATAGCAGGCAGGCGAAGTCACAGTGCAGACCCTCGTCGCGGGAGATGAATTCATTGGAGGTGGCAAGACCGGGCATCAGACCGCGCTTCTTGAGCCAGAAAATGGAGCAGAATGAACCGCTGAAGAATATACCCTCCACAGCAGCGAAGGCCACTAGGCGATGAACAAAAGAGCCGTTGTCGATATAACGTAGAGCCCATTCCGCTTTCCTTTTTACGCAAGGCACGGTTTCAATCGCGTTGAACAAGCGGTGCTTCTCTGCCGGATCCTTTACATACGTATCGATCAGCAGCGAGTACATCTCCGAATGGATATTCTCGATCATGATCTGGAAACCGTAAAAACAACGTGCTTCGGGTAACTGAACGGCGTTCATCATGTTCACCGCCAGATTCTCATTCACGATGCCATCACTGGCGGCGAAGAAGGCCAATACGTGGGTGATGAAATGACGTTCCCCCTCATTCAATCGCTCCCAATCTTTGAGATCAGCAGAGAGGTCAACCTCCTCGGCGGTCCAGAAGCTGTTTTCGGCTTTCTTGTACATCTCCCAGATCTTATCGTACTTGATCGGGAAGAGTACAAAGCGATCCTGGTTCTCCTGAAGAAGGATTTCATCTTCAATGATTGTAGTTGTCATGTTGGTTATTGAATTTACGGGTTACGGTCTAAAAGAAAAACAGCCCATCCGGACCGTGTTACAAAAGAACGGAGATCAGATTGCCCGGCCAAGGTGGTATGGTCGTTGTTTTGAACAAAGCCGTGCATCTTTTGAACAAGTGCGGGATGCCCACCAAAAAGAAACGACCCGGATTTGATCATCCGGGTCGTTCGGTATTGTTAATTGACGGGGGCCCGCTCAGCCCAAATAGGCTTTGAGCAGCTTGTTGCGCGAATTTTGGCGCAAGGTCTTGATGGCTTTTTCCTTGATCTGGCGAACACGCTCGCTGGTCAAATCGAACTTCTCGCC
>JAULUX010000012.1:0-3988 GCA_032111385.1 Bacteroidia bacterium | reverse complement strand
TTCAAAATTTTCAAGATCTCGGATTGCTTCCAGGCCGACCCCGAGCTGGAGCGAAATCCCGCAACGGATTCAGTATTCCTGAGCACGCAAAGTTTCAATTGTACCTGCGATACGGTAACCACCATCCACAGCTTCTCGGGTGCCGGAAAAATCATCACCGGAACGGTTCCGAAAATTCGCCTGCTTTACGAGGTCAATTTCACGGATCCCACCACGGGACTTCCTGTTGTAAAGTCCCTTCAGGACGATTACACCTACAACTGATCAAAGCGGGAACCCCGGCAGCAGATCTTTCCCGACAGCCTTCATCTCTGCCTCTGAAACCCTCGTAGCTTCGTCGAGGGCTCGGTTCATTGCGATCTCAACAAGGTCCTCCACTTCTTCCCTTTTCTCGGGGAAAAGAAGATGCGGCTCAATACGTACTGAAAGCACTTTGCGGTTTCCGTTCACGGTCACCTTCACTTCCCCACCACCCGATAAGCCGGTGACTGACACGGCATCAAGGCGGTTCTTCACTTCCTCCATCTTGGATTTCATCTGACCAAGTTTACCCAGGATATCAAACATCTTTCTTTGGTTTAACAACTACAAAAGTACTTGCTGAAGGTTGCGAACCGGAAGGAAACTGCCAAAGCCATTTTTCGTTACATTTAGGGCGAAAACCTGCCAAAAACCTATGAGCAAAACTGCTACACAAGGCCACCCGCGTGGTCTCTACATCCTGTTCGTCACCGAAATGTGGGAACGATTCAGCTATTATGGTATGCGTGCCATTTTCATGCTGTTCCTCACCAAGGCACTTTTGCTAAGTGGAAAAGATGCATCGAACATCTATGGAAGTTTCACCGGACTTGTGTACCTCACCCCTTTGATTGGAGGGTATATCAGTGATCGTTATTGGGGTAACCGACGTAGCATTTTCATTGGAGGAATTTTAATGGCTATCGGACAGATTCTACTTTTTATGTCGGGCAATTCATTGGGCTCAGCTATCTCCAATCCACTCATGCTGGGTGGACTCACCATGCTTATCATCGGGAATGGTTTCTTCAAACCTAATATTTCTACAATGGTAGGGCAACTTTATCCAAAAAATGACGGACGACTCGATGGAGCCTTCACCATTTTTTACATGGGAATCAATCTTGGGGCATTGATTGCCCCGTTGGTTTGCGGCTACTTCGGAGATACCGATAATATCAATGACTTCAAGTGGGGCTTCCTTGCCGCCGGTGTCGGTATGATCATATCTGTTATCACATTCGAACTGACCAAGAACAAATATATCGTCGATCCAGAGGGGAATCCCGTGGGATTGCCCCCCACCGCTTCCAAGGCCAGGCAGGAGGACAAGAGCGTAACCACTCCTGTCAACTTTGGAAAGCTTGGAATTATTGTTGGTACTGGATTAGTGTTGATGCTCCTATTCTACTACCAGTTCGGAATGGACATCATTGGCTCATTCATTTTCACCTGTTCCATTGCGGTACCTGCAATCATAATCACCGATTCCTCCTTGCAGAAGAATGAAAAGGAGCGAATCTGGGTCATTTTCATCCTTGCTTTCTTTGTGATCTTCTTCTGGAGTGCATTTGAGCAAGCGGGGGCGTCGCTCACCATTTTTGCCGACCAGCAAACTGACCGTTCCATAGGCGGATGGGAAATGCCTGCCTCTTGGTTCCAGTCCATCAATCCTTTTGGTATTATCCTCCTTGCCCCCTTATTCAGTGGACTTTGGGTGAGTATGAGTAGAAAGAAAATCGAGCCTTCTTCACCACTTAAGATGGCCATGGGACTCGGCCTACTCTGTTTGGGTTATGTCGTGATCGCGGTCGGCGTGAACGGAGTTGATTCATCCACCAAAATTTCCATGTGGTGGTTAATCAGTCTGTATGCTTTGCATACCATGGGTGAATTGTGTTTGTCTCCAATTGGACTTTCCATGGTCTCCAAACTTGCACCCATTCGATTCTCCTCCCTCCTTATGGGGACATGGTTCCTGGCCAATGCGGCAGCGAACAAGCTTGCCGGAAGTTTGAGCGCCTTGATCCCTCCTGCCCCCGGTGAGGTAGGTCCCGAAGGCTATCCGAGCATTCTGGGTTTTGAGATCACCAACCTCTTCCAGTTCTTCAATATCTTCCTGATCATGAGTGGTGGGGCGGCTATCCTTTTGTTTGTCCTTTATCGTAGGCTCATCAAGTTGATGCACGGTGTGAATTGATCGAACAAACTTTAAAATCGATTGGGTATGTCGACCACTATTGACGAAATCCACAATTTTAAGGGGCAGTACCCCAAACAACTTTGGTACCTGTTCTTCTCCGAGATGTGGGAGCGCTTCAGCTTCTACGGCATGCGGGGTATGCTCACCATTTTCATGGTGGACAATATCGTCGGCCTGGGTATGGCCGAGGATACGGCCAATCTCCAATACGGCGCCACACAGGCATTTGTTTACGCCTTTACGTTTATTGGAGGCCTCTTTGCCGATAAGATTCTGGGCTTCCGCAGGTCCCTGTTCTGGGGAGGATTGCTGATGATCATTGGTAGTTGTATTCTGGCAACAGACCCCAAAAATTTCTTCTTCATGGGTATTGCCTTCACTGTAGTCGGTACCGGTTTTTTCAAACCGAATATCTCCACTATGGTCGGAGCCCTATACCGCGACGGTGACAGTCGCCGAGACGCTGGATTTTCGCTCTTTTACGCGGGCATCAACGTAGGCGCCTTACTTGGTGGTTATGCGTGTATTGCCATCGCGAACAGCTACTCCTGGAATCTTGCCTTCGGCTTGGCTGCCATCGTGATGACCATTAGCCTGTTCACGTTTGTGTTCACCCAGAAGTCGATGGGGCTGATCGGTCTTGCTCCGGAGGGAAAAAACGGACCACAACCGAAGTGGTACGCCATCGCCACCTACATCGGTTCCCTGGCGGCTATTCCTCTGATCATGGTCATGGTGGAGAAGACAGAATACACCGATTGGTTTATGTATACCATCGGCCCGGTGACTCTGATCTATCTGCTTATCGAAGGATTGAAGTTCACGCGTGAAGAACAGAAGAAGCTTCTGGCTGCCCTTGTTTTCATTCTGTTTTCCATCCTTTTCTGGGCGTTTTTTGAACAGAGCGGTGGTTCACTGAATTTGTTCGCGAGGAATAACCTAACTGGTGATTTCATGGGTGTACAGCTTGATCCCAACGGTGTCAATAACTCCGCCAACGCTCTTTTCGTTATCATCTTCGCTCCGTTGCTGGGTCTTCTTTGGGTATGGTTGAGCAAACGCAAGATTGAACCGAATACAGTGGTTAAATTCGGATTAGGTTTCATATTCCTTGCCCTGGCCTTTTACACGTTCTATACTACACGTTTCTTCGCCGATGCCAATGGGATGACATCTTTGGAGATGTTCACCCTCGCTTATTTCATCATCACTTTCGGCGAGCTTTGTCTGAGTCCGATTGGCCTTTCCATCATGACAAAGCTCTCTCCCAAAAGGCTTCAGGGGATGATGATGGGCATGTGGTTCCTGGCCAGTGCCTATGGACAGTATGTTGCCGGAATTCTTGGTGCGGGAATGGCCTCACCAATTGAAAATGCCACTGCCCTGGAGAAACTACAATCCTATACCGACGGTTATTATCAGCTGGCTATTTATGCCCTGATAAGCGGTATCGTCCTGCTGGTCATATCGCCTTTCGTACGCCGGTTGATGGGCGAAGTAAAATGAAGATTTCAACGGACGCAACCATTCACATCCCTTTTTCCGTTTCAATGACATGAGAAATTACAAGACCCTTCCCACTCTCTTTACCATTTTGTTTTTTCTATCCTGCCAGGGTCAAAGCGGAACAGCTCAATCCGGCGGTATCCGCTGGATGTCATTCGAAGAAGCGGTGAAGGCTTCGGATGCCAACCCTAAAAAGATCTTCATCGACGTGTATACCGACTGGTGTGGGTGGTGCAAGCGCATGGATGCCGGTACGTT
>JAULUX010000011.1:0-2270 GCA_032111385.1 Bacteroidia bacterium | reverse complement strand
GTACGGTATTCTGTTCACCATTCCCATCGGCGGAGCCGACATGCCGGTGGTGATCTCCCTGCTGAACTCCTTCACCGGGCTCGCAGCAGCCTTCGGTGGCTTCCTATACGACAACAAGGTGATGCTCACCGGAGGAATCCTCGTCGGTTCAGCCGGTACGCTTCTCACCCTGGTGATGTGCAAGGCCATGAACCGTCCACTCAGCAACGTGATCTTCGGCGCTTTCGGTGCGTCGGGAGCAGCCTCTGAGCGCGAGGTGACAGGTAACATCAAGGATATCAGCGTCAGCGACACGGCGGTCCTAATGAACTATTCGAAAAAAGTCATCATTGTTCCCGGATACGGTTTGGCTGTGGCTCAGGCTCAGCACGTGATCCACGAGCTCGAGACCATTTTGGAAGAGCGCGGAGTAAGCGTGAAGTACGCCATCCACCCTGTAGCCGGTCGTATGCCGGGCCACATGAACGTTTTGCTCGCTGAGTCGAATGTTTCTTACGACAAGCTGGTGGAAATGGAAGACATCAATCCTGAATTCGCTAACACAGACGTCGTGCTGGTCGTGGGTGCAAACGACGTGGTGAATCCTGCCGCGAAGACCGATCCCGCCTCCCCTATCTATGGCATGCCGATACTCGACGTGGAAAATGCACAGCATATCATCGTCAACAAGCGGTCGATGAGCGCGGGATACGCCGGAATTGAAAACGAGCTGTTCTACAACCCCAAGACCAGCATGTTGTTCGGTGATGCCAAGAGCGTTTTGACCAAACTGGTCTCCGAATTGAAATCCCTTTAAAACACTTCTGCTAAAATCATCAACGGGGGCTAAATGCTCCCGTTTTTTTATTTCATCAGAAGAAAATGGTCTCCCTGCTTCTCCACGAACTTGCCAATTGGTCGCAAGCAGGAGGAATCGATTCCGTGTTTGCGCATTTCCGTAACCAGAAGATCAACTGAATCCGGTGAGACCGCAATGAGCAATCCTCCACTGGTTTGCGGGTCGCAGCCGATCTGAAGCTCGCGAGCTCCCGTTTCTGTCACGAAGTGACCGTAGCTGTTCCAGTTCCTGTAGGTGATGGCAGGCACAGTATGCTGCTGCAGGTAATGGTCAAGACCGCTGAGCTCCGGAACGGATTTCATATCGATTTCAATGGCCAAGCCGCTACCCCTGGCCATCTCCAGGGCGTGACCAAACAGGCCGAAACCCGTCACATCGGTCACGGCATGCACACCCTCCATTTCACCCAGTACTGCACCCAGCAAATTGAGGGCACTCATCGAACGGATGGCCTGGGCAAGATCTTCTTCCTCGGCCTTTCCCATCTTCTGGGCCGTGGTGATGATCCCCACCCCGAGCGGTTTTGTGATGAACAACACATCTCCCACGCAGGCCGTGTCGTTTCTCAGCAAATGTTCAGCGTTGACGACACCCGTTACGGCCAATCCGAAAATCGGTTCCGGGCTGTCGATACTGTGTCCTCCTGCGAGTGGGATTCCTGCTTCTTCGCAGGCACTGCGTCCTCCGGCTACAACCCGGGATGCGATCTCCGGGGCGAGTTTGTCGACAGGCCAGCCCAGGATAGCGATCGCCAGGCGCGGACTCGCTCCCATGGCATAGATATCTGAAATGGCATTCGCAGCGGCTATTCTGCCAAAGGAAAAAGGATCGTCCACAACCGGCATGAAGAAGTCCGTCGTCGATACCAGTGCAAGGCCATTACCAATGTCGAGCACTGCGGCATCGTCGCGGGTGTTGTTGCCTACGAGTAGTCCCGGGAATTCGCGTCCGGTTTCGTTACCCTTCAGGATTTCATCGAGCACGGCCGGAGCGATCTTGCATCCACATCCGTAGCCCTGGGTATGTTGAGTGAGTTTGATTTCCATGTTTAGTTAGTTCTGATTATTCGAACCGGATGCGATCTGATGCGGCAATCAACTGTACCACTCCCGAGTCGGGATTCTCCCAGCTGAAAGGCACCTCGGTGATGTTCGTTGAATCCCGCTGTTCCCTGCTGTGTTGATAGGTCTTATCGTAATAGTCGAGGACCAGATCCACCCAGCCGGATAAGTCTCCCTGTTCGAGGTATTCAAGTGCGGCCTTCACGTGCTGGGGGCCCATGCGTTTGCTGATCCGCTTGGTGTGAAATGCGAGATCAGATGAGGGGAAGATACCATACTCGCGTAGGATCCGTGTCTTTCGTTCTGAGCGATCCACAACCACTTCCAGCACCGGAGCCTCACGCATGTGCTCATAGAAAGGGGTTGGGACG
>JAULUX010000010.1:0-37662 GCA_032111385.1 Bacteroidia bacterium | reverse complement strand
CATTCTCGCACCTAAGAATGCGGATTTCCTAACATACCGCATCCTGTGTTCGCTCTCTGAAAAGTATGGATTGGACATGTGTCTGCAGGATGTGAAATTCGATGTCATCAACCTGTCGATCAGCGGGCAGTTCACCACCCACATGTGGATCGCGCTGATGACCGGTTTCGTCATCGGATTCCCCTACCTGGTGTGGGAGATCTGGCGATTTGTCCGGCCTGCCTTGTCCGAAAGGGAGATCCGGTATTCCCGGGGAATCGTTTTTTTTACCTCGATGCTATTCCTCGCCGGACTTTCTTTCGGCTATTTCATCATTACGCCTTTGTCAATCAACTTCCTGGGTAATTATCAGGTCAGTGCCGAAATTGCGAATGCCATCAGTATGGATTCCTATATCAATACAGTTACGGTCCTTTCGCTTTCCACCGGACTCGTTTTTGAATTGCCAATGGTGGTTTATTTCCTCAGTAAATTGGGTATGCTGACTCCGGCATTTATGCGTCAGTACAGGCGACATGCCATGGTGGTCAATCTGATCATTGCCGCATTGATAACGCCTTCTCCCGATATCACCTCCCAACTACTGGTCGCCATACCGCTATTCATCCTTTATGAGTTGAGTATTTACGTCTCTGCTGTTGTCAATGCCAACCGGGAAAAGGAATTGTCTTGATCATCCTGCCGTTATTTCAACAAGTCAAGCGTCGATAAACTTTTCCAGAGGCCTTGCCGGGAGGTGCCTTCACTCGTTAGTTTTACGTACTCCATCAATCCCACCGACATGAGTATTGTTCATGATTTCAATGAGTACCGCGAGCGTATGAACGTCCGCCTGCTTGCACACGAAAACCGGACGCTGAAGCGTTTTTGGTCCCTGGATGGTTCGGCATACGAGGAGGGTGTCCTCGATCGGCGTACCAAAGAGATGCTCGGTTTGGTTTCATCCATGGTATTGCGATGCGACGACTGTATACGCTACCATTTGGGCAAGTGTCATGCGGAAGGGCTCACTACACCCGAGCTGATGGAAATCTTTGCCATCGCCAACCTGGTGGGGGGCAGTATAGTGATACCTCATACCCGGAGGGCGATGGAATTCTGGGAAGCATTGGAAAACGAGTCCGCACGCGATTCATCCGGAAAATGAGTAACTCCGCCCGCGCAGATTTTACTTTCCTACTGACGCTGTGCCTGTTCTTTTCTGTGGGTGTACATGCACTCTATGCTCAAACCACACGGATAAGCGGTAAAGTGACCGACGAGTTGACCAACGAGCCCATCCCTTTCACAACGGTTGTTTTCATGGGGTCGCAGTCAGGAACCAATACAGACCTCGATGGCCGATATCGGCTCGAATCGGATCAGCCAGGCGACTCACTTCTGTTCACAGTCATTGGATACGAGAATGTCAAGATGCGGGTGAAAAAGGGGCAGGACCAGGTGGTCAATGTTTCATTGAAGGCGAAAAGAACCGAATTACAGGAAGTGGTCATCAAAGCAGGTGAGAATCCCGCCAATGTCATCCTGCGGAACATCATCAGTCACAAGGATCAAAACGATCCCGGAAAACTGGATGCCTACCGGTACGAAGTATATAACAAGGTCGAGTTCGACCTCACCAGCATCACTGATAAACTCAAGGGGAACCGTCTGTTGAAGCCCTTCTCTTTCGTTTGGGACAACATTGACAGCAGTGAAACCAATGCCAAGCCTTTCCTTCCATTCTTTATTTCCGAGTCGATATCGGACTTGTATTTTAAGAATAATCCGAAGGACAAACGCGAGGTCATTTTAGCCAGCAAGGTTTCCGGTTTGGAGAACGCCTCCATCACGCAGTTCCTTGGCGATATGTACCAGCGGGTGGACATCTATCAGAACTTCATCGATCTGTTCGGAAAAGGTTTCGTCAGTCCCATCTCCGACCTAGGTTTGGTTTACTACAAGTATTATCTGCTCGATTCTGCCTACCTGGAAAACCAGTGGTGCTACAAGCTCAAATTCAAGCCCCGTCGTCCTCAGGAGTTGACATTCGCCGGTGAGTTCTGGGTGCACGATACCACATGGGCCGTACGTAAGATCAGCATGCGCATCGCTCACGATGCCAATATCAATTGGGTGGAGGACGCAGCCATTGTGCAGGAATACACCCGTGTGAAAGATACGTGCTGGATGTTGACCAGGGACATGCTTGTACTCGACTTCGCCGCCAGGGAAGAAGGCATGAGTTTCATCGGCAGAAAATCAACAAGTTATTCGAAGATCGAACTCTCCCCTTCTTTGCCCGAATGGATTTTTAAAGGGACCGAAAACATCATTGTGGATCCCGAAGCATTGAAGCGGAGCGAACAGTTCTGGGATGATAACCGGCACGATTCGCTATCGGAGCGGGAGCTGAAGATCTATCACATGGTCGATACGATACGCAGTCTGCCCGCCTTCAAGACTTATGTGGACCTGATCACGATGTTCTTCACCGGCTACAAGGATGTAGGTAAATTCGAACTGGGGCCTTATTATACCCTTTACAGTTTCAATCCCATCGAGGGACATCGGTTCCGGGTGGGGGGGCGTACCAGCGATGACCTGAGTACGCGTATTCAGCTGGAAGGCTACCTGGCTTACGGCCTTCGCGACCAGCGGTTCAAGTACATGGCTGGTTTTCGGTACAAGATCTCCGATAGCCCGCGGCAGTTCGCGGGAGTCAAGTACCGATTCGATGTGGATCAGCTCGGGCAAAGTGACAATGCATTCCAGGATGATAACATCCTTTCTTCCGTTTTCCGCCGGAATCCGGCCACCAAGCTCAATTCGTCGGAGACACAGAAGGCATGGTACGAGATCGAGTGGTTTCCCGGTCTCACCAACCGGATAACAGTGAGCCACGGGCTCTTCAGTCCACTTGGCGACCTGGACATCAGTTATTATGCGGATGATTCCCGTACACAGGTGCAGAACACCATCACGACCTCCCAGGTTTCACTTTTTACACGCTTTGCCTACCGGGAGAAGTTCGTAGCCGGTAAGGTGGACCGGATCAGCCTGGGGAGTGAATATCCTACCCTGCAAGTGGTGTATACCAAAGGTTTCAAGGATGTACTCGGCGGTGATTTTAATTACCAGAAGCTGGCCGTAAGGATCGACGACCGGTTAAAACTGAGCCCTTTCGGTTACACGTATTGGGTGCTCAGCGCCGGTCGCACGTGGGGC
Organism: Bacteroidia bacterium; assembly: GCA_032111385.1. Classification (GTDB taxonomy): domain Bacteria; phylum Bacteroidota; class Bacteroidia; order AKYH767-A; family OLB10; genus JAJTFW01. The sequence goes on along the minus strand of JAULUX010000010.1, from coordinate 34,455 downwards.
AAGGTGCCTTATCCACTTCTGGAAATCCACCCCGGTAACGAAACCTACTTCTACGACTATGCCGCTTTCAATATGATGAACTACTTTGAGTTCGTCAGCGACTACTACTTCAGCGGATTCGCCACACACCATTTTGACGGGTTTTTCCTCGATAAAATTCCCCTTATGCGTAAGCTGAAATGGAGAGAGGTCGCCCAGGTGAAGGCCGTTTGGGGGCAGGTCCAGGATGCCAATATCGGTATTCAGACCGACGATAATATCTTTTATTCGCTGAACAACAAACCGTACGTGGAAGCCGGGCTTGGGGTGGAGAATATTTTCCGGATCATCCGTATCGATTTCCTGTGGAGGATGAGCTATCTCGAGAATCCCGACATCTCCAAATTCGGAATCAGGGGCAGTTTCCAGCTTTTATTCTAGAAATGCTGCTTGCTTCCCTTTATTTTCGCACCCATGTCCATCCTGCGTTCAGATCAGCTTGTTAAACGGTATAAACGCCGGACCGTCGCCGACCGTGTCTCCATCCGGGTGGAACAAGGTGAGATTGTCGGACTGCTTGGACCCAATGGTGCGGGCAAGACGACAACATTTTATATGATTGTTGGCTTGATCAAGCCCAACGATGGAAAAATTTACCTCGACGACCGGGAAATTACAGGCGAGCCGATGTACAAAAGGGCTCAAATGGGAGTGGGTTACCTGGCCCAGGAGGCCTCGGTTTTCCGAAAGCTTAGCGTGGAAGACAATATCAAGGCCGTTCTGGAGATGACGAAAATGCCCAAGGCCGAACAGGACGAACGTTTGGAATCATTATTGGACGAGTTCGGATTGCAGAAGATCAGGAAAAGCAGAGGGGATGTGTTGTCGGGTGGTGAGAGGCGAAGGACAGAGATCGCCAGGTGCCTGGCGGTAAGTCCGAAATTCATTTTGCTTGACGAGCCCTTTGCAGGGGTTGATCCCATTGCGGTGGAAGACATCCAGAGCATCGTTTACAAACTCAAGGAGAAGAACATCGGTATTTTGATCACGGATCACAACGTGCACGAAACACTTACGATCACGGATCGCGCCTATCTGCTTTTTGAAGGCCGCATATTGAAAGAAGGAACTGCACACGACCTTGCCAACGACGAGCAGGTGCGCCGGGTCTACCTCGGACAGAATTTCGAATTGAGGATCTGATCCTCAGGCTCCCTCCAGCTCAAAGCTGTAGGTTTCCATAATGGGGTTGGCCAAAAGGGTCTTGCAGGCACGTTCTACTTTTTCGTGCGCAGCAGCCTCGGTGTCCGCCTCGATCTCCAATGTAATGTGTTTACCGATACGTACATTGACGATTTCCGAAAGGTCGAGGTTTTTCATGCTGGCTGTAACTGCCCGTCCTTGGGGGTCAAGCAGTGCTTTCTGAGGCATGACGTCGATATGCGCGAGGAATTTCATGGCGTGTTTTTTACAGGAGGGAAGAGGTATGACAAAATTAGGTAGAAAATGAGGATGACGGGACCGGCAGCAAAGCCGAGTAGGAGTGCTGTTACCAATGAGATGCCGATTAACAGGCCGAATCCTTTATTCGCACCCCAGCCCGATGACAGCGATTTGAGTGAGAAAAGAGGGATTTCGGCAATGAGAAGGAAAGAACAGACTATGGAAAATACGGCAAGGAATGCAGGCTGATGGAAAAGGTTCGAGGCCGGGTCGGCCGGATTGTTAGGAATCAGGGCCATGGATGCGATGCAAAGGGCATTGGCTGGGGTAGGAAGCCCGATGAAATACTCCTTTTGCCGGGTGTCGATATTGAATTTCGCTAACCTGTAGGCGGATAAAAGCGGAACAAGTAATGCGACATAAGGCACAAATGAATCGCGATCAGAGCCCGGTAGGTTCGCTCCGCTTTCTTCCCGGAAAAGGGCGAACAGGATCAATCCGGGCACAACCCCGAAACTGACGACATCCGCAAGCGAATCCAGTTCCTTGCCAATATCGGAGTAGGCTTTCAGCAAGCGCGCGACCATCCCGTCCAGGAAGTCCAAAACCGCTGCCAGGAAAACGAGCAGCGCCGCATCCTGAATCCGGTTGTCGGCCAGCCAGATGATGGCCAGGCAGCCGCAGAAAAGGTTCATCAGGGTGATGATGTTGGGGATGTGCTTCATGCAGGGGCGAAGATAATTGTATTGACGAGCAGCTGTGCGAAAATGACATACAACAAACAAAATCATCCTGCCGTTTGTGTTACCTTACGACTGTATCGCGTTGGAAACCTTGCTACCTTTGAAAGTCGTACCGGAACTCCGGCATCATCTCTTGTAAGTCAATGAGCGTGTACCACATGGATAGAAGAAATTTCCCGATGAATCGGGTTCGATTAAGCACCTTGATTCCCTGCCTGATGCTTGTTTCATTTTTGGCGAACGGACAGACCACCGCCCCCAAGTACAGCAACGAGTTCCTGGCGATCGGGGTTGGTGCACGCGGTCTTGGGTTGAGCGGTGCCATGTCGGCCGTAGTCGATGACGGCACTGCCGGTTACTGGAATCCGGCGGGGTTGACCCGTTTAAAAGGCAACCTTCAACTTTCGTTCATGCACAGCGAGTATTTCGCAGGGATTGCCAAGTACGATTATGGTTCTTTCGCAGCGCCATTGGATGCCACACGGTTTGTGGGTTTATCCGTGATTCGTTTTGCCGTAGATGATATTATCGATTCCACCGATCTGATAGACAAAGACGGAAATGTGGACTACGACCGTTTGCGCTCATTTAGTTCCGCGGATTATGGATTCCTCTTTTCCTACGCCCAGAAAACCAAAGTGACCGGTCTTCAGATCGGAGCGAATGCCAAGGTGGTTCACCGTAAAGTGGGCGACTTTGCCAAAGCTTGGGGTTTTGGTCTCGATGCAGGCGCTCAGTACATTGGAGAAAAGTGGTCTTTCGCAGCAGTCGGAAAGGACATCACCTCCACCTTCAACGCCTGGACCTACAACACCGAGAAGCTGGAGGATGTATTCGTTCAAACCGGCAACGCCATTCCCGAAAACGGATTGGAAGTGACGCTTCCTCGTCTTGTATTGGGTACAGCCTTCCGTACGGATCTGGGTAAAAAACTGACGGTTCAGCCCTCTTTGGACATGGATCTGACATTTGATGGAAAGCGAAATGTTCCCGTGAAAACGGATTTCGTAAGCATCGATCCCAAGCTGGGGGTTGAATTCGGGTACAGTGAGATGATCTTTCTGCGTGCCGGTATTGGGAACATCCAAACGGTCAAGAACATCGATGCCAGTACCTCCACCACGGTCCAGCCCAACATGGGCGTCGGTATACGGTTAAAGAATCTGACTATCGATTATGCCTTGACGAATATCGGAAGCGCCTCCGGTGCATTGTATTCCAATGTATTCTCTCTTCGGTTGATTGTTTTCCGCAAAGAGAGGGCGCCTGAAACGAAATAGTGAACAATGCGAAATTCCAAGAACTCCTTTTTTTGGGCCCTGTTGCTGTTTGCAACATCCTCCTTCGCCCAACCCTATGGAAACGAATGGATCCTCTTCCCGCAAGGTCAGCCGTTTTCATCCCAGCAGTACTTCAGGATGTCCGTTTGGAAGGAGGGGGTCTTTCGGTTGACCTACTCGGATCTTCAGGCTGCAGGCGTGCCGGTCACCACTTGGTTTTCAACCGAACGCTATCAGGTGTTTCACAGAGGTGTCGAACAGTACATTCAGATCACAGACCAGAACAACGATAATATTTTCGGTCCGGGCGATCATCTGGAGTTTTATGGCAGAGCCAATGACGGTTTACCGGACACTCCCTTGTACGATTCGGCTTATTTCCAGCCGAACCCCTATGTCAGTCTTTTTACAGACACCGCATCCTATTTTTTGACTTACAACCCCTTTTCCGTCAATAATCGGCGCATGCCCGTAATTGCGGACAACAATTACAGTGCTTATGTTCCTGCAGCCTACTTCACCGCTGAATCCGTAAAAGCCTTTGGTTCCGAATACAACATTGGTCCCCGCGACTACAACGATATCGCTGACAATAGCTACATGAAAGGAGAGGGGTTCTTGTCCGCAAGGATCAGTAAATCCAATCCTTTCGATGTTAACTTTGATGTCAGAAAGTTTGTTTCTGCCGGTGGGTCTCCTTTGATTGAGACCGCTGTCATGGGCGCCAATGCGCTGGCGCATCCTTACCGTTTCTTAAGCGGCAACCAGGTACTACTGGATACCATTTTTGCCGGTTATGAACTTGCCAGGCATCGTTTTGTCATCAACAACCTCCCGGTAAACGGAAATCATGTGTTTCGTTTTTCTCCGCTGACCGATCCAACCTTTTCCGGAAACATGAATTACATGCAGATGGCCTATGCCCGTCTGACATACAACAGGAGTTTTGATTTTACCGGTGAGAACCTGCCACAAACCCTTTGGATGACAGGAACAGGCAAAACGCTCCTGGAATTGACAGGTCTCGCGGCAGGTTCGTATAGGTTGTATCAAATCAGCGGAGACACCATCCGTAGGATCATCGTAGGCGCCTCCGGTTCTTCGAACATGGCGATCGTCCCGCTGGGATCCAATGCGAGTCGTTTGCTTTTGACAACTGAAAGCCTTGTTTATCCCGCGACAGGAAACGTCCTTATCGCTTCTGTGAATTCCGATCCGGACCCTGCCCGCTACGCCCGGTTCACGAACTTTTCGAATGCCGATGTACAGGATGGAATCGTGATGATTTCACAGACAGCCCTTTGGCAGGGAGCGAATGCCTACGCGGCTTACAAAAGGCAAAAAGGCGCGTCAGTACTTCTTGCAGATGTGGAGGAACTGTATGACCAGTTCGCCTACGGTGTACGTAAGCATTCGCTTGGGATCCGGCGTTTCGCGGACTTACTGCTTGATGAGATCAGTCCCAAACCAAGGCACCTGCTTTTCATCGGTAAATCGATATTGAGTGAAAATGCGAGAAGCGGAACAGGATATGCACTAAACTTGGTTCCCACGTTTGGCGAACCGGCCTCCGACGTGATGTTCACCAGCAGGTTGAACACTCCTGAATACAAGCCCGAATTGGCTACAGGAAGGATTTCCGCACTCAACAATGCCGACATTCTCGCTTACCTGGATAAGGTTATAGCATTCGAGAGCCAGCAAAGCTCAACACCTGCAGCATGGATGAAAAACGTCCTTCATTTTGGTGGAGGAACAGATATCGGTGAGCAGAATTTTCTTGCATCCAAGCTGGCAGTTTACAAGGAGATCATTGAGGATACCCTGTTCGGAGGGAATGTGACCACGATCCTCAAAAGTTCAACCGATCCCATCCAGATCAACCTAAGTCAGTACGTTCAACAACTTATCGATTCCGGTTGTTCCATGATGACTTTTTACGGGCATGCCGCCGGCACTTCATTCGACATCTCTACTGACGATCCCGAATACTACAACAACAAGGACCGCTATCCATTGGTTCTTGCTCAGTCTTGCTTCGTCGGCGATATCCATACTACATCAAGACTTCTGAACGAACGTTTTGTATTGACCCCCGATAAAGGATCGATCGGTTTCATCGCTGTCCCGGAAAAAGGAATCATCCAGCCGCTCGATGATTATTCTACCCGTTTTCACGAGAACCTGTTCCGCGAAAAATACGGTCGTTCGATAGGAGAAGCCATGCAGCAGACCGTTGCCGACATCATTCTTCCCGATTTCGACCGCAAGAGCGTTTGCATGAACATGACTCTGCATGGTGACCCCTCGCTCGTGTTGAATGCTTATTCTTTGCCTGATTATGCTGTCGGACCCGGCAGCCTGTTTACAGATCCTCCTGTTTTATCGACTGAAGCCGATTCATTTCAGATCAAGATCGTCATCACGAACCTTGCAAAAAATGTTTCCGATTCCGTCCATCTTCTCCTCAGCAGGTCTTTCCCAAGCGGTCTGGTCAAGGACACCATCGTGAGGATTCCATACATCACTTACAAAGACACGGTCTCAATCCGTTTGCCGATGATCGGACAAGTCGCTTCGGGCTTGAATTCCATGACCGTCACAGTCGATGCGTATGAGGAAGTGCCGGAAGTTGATGATATCGGTAACAATGTGACTTCCTTCACGTTCCAGGTCAATTCCACCGATATTAATCCGGTTTATCCTCCCGAGTTCGCCATTGTTCCCTCCGATACCGTTTTCCTCAAGGCAACGACATCCGCTCAGAACGGTGGGTTCAGGAATTACCGCTTCGAGATCGATACAAGCGTTTTCTTCACTAGTCCGGTTAAACGCACCGGGGTGGTGTCAAATGCCTATGGTGTGGTATCGTGGAAGGTTCCGGGGTTGATCCGTCCCGATGTCGTCTACTTCTGGCGCGTAGCCAACGATTCCATCACCGACCCGGATACGGCTGTCGCTTCGCGATTCAAATGGCAGGAAAGTTCATTCATCCACAAGCCGGGAATCCGGGGGTGGTCGCAGGCCCATTATTACCAGTTTGGCGAAAGCGGACTGAGTAACGTCGAATTGGTCGATTCGCTGAGGGTGTTCGATTTTGTCAATTCGAACTATTCTTTGGTTATGACACACGAGGAAAGCCGTCCCAGCTATGAAATAAATAGCGTTAACATGGATTATTCGGGTTGTTTTCCGATACCCCAGCTTGCCGTCGCGGTGATCGATTCCATTGATTTTGAGAACCCCTGGCAGGCCGATTCCTGCGTCCGGTATTACGGCAACTACAACTACTACGTCTGCTATACGGACGACGGATGCGCCTTCAGAACCCGTCCCGACCGCTATTTCCTCTTCGATATCGGCACTTCTTCAGGAACTGCGAACTTCATCAATATGATCGAAAATGTGGTGCCCGATGGAGATTATCTGCTCAGCTGGCCCACTTTCAGCGCTGCGTTCGATACCATGTCTCAAATCAGGAATGCCTTCACCGGTCTGGGTGTTCCACAGTACAACAGCTTGCAGACCGGTGACAAGTACATGCTATTCATGAAGAAGGGTGATCCGTCTTCTGTGATTTTCACCAAGGGGCTTTATCCCGACAGCCTCCTCAGGATCGATTACCTGTTGACAAGGAACTGGGACAAAGGTTGGGTGAGTTCAACGGTCATTGGCCCTGCATTGAGCTGGGAGTCGCTGTTTTGGCAATATGCATCAGTAGAGCCGGGGCAGACACCCGACAACATCTACCTGCAGGTTTATGGAATCGCTCCCAGCGGACAGGAGGTGCTATTGCTCAATCAGATATTCTCTCCCGGAGGGCCCACTGATCTGAGTTTCATTCAAGCTTCGTCCTATCCTCGAATTCGGTTGAGGGCCTATGTCGAGGATCTTCAAAACAGAACTCCTCCTCAGTTGTCCTCTTGGCAAGTATATTATCAGCCTGTGCCTGAAGGTGCTATCAATCCCCGGTATTCCACCTTCCGGCGTGATACGGTTCAGGAAGGCGAACAGATCCGCATGTCCATCGCATTTGAAAACATCAGTGACTCGCCGATGGATACGTTGCTTGTTGACTATTTTGTGTTTGACGCCTCCAATACGCGAAGGAATATCGCCACCCGTCGTCTGAACAGGCCGCTTCCTCCGGGAGATACCGTGATGTGTGAGGTGGATTTCAGCAGCCTCTCCATGCGCGGTAACAATTCACTGTGGGTTGAGGCCAATCCAAGGGACGATCAGCCGGAACAATCGCATTTCAACAACTATGGAAGTTTCAAGTTCACGGTAAATCCGGATATCACCAATCCGTTGATTGATGTTACTTTCGACGGTACATATATCCTGAACCGGGACATCGTATCAGCGCGGCCACATATCCGGATACGATTACGGGATGAAAACCGATTTATAGCGCTGAACGATACGAGCGATTTCCGGGTGAGCCTTCGATCACCTTCCGGTAATTTAAGTTTTCTCCGTTTCGAACCTGTACCGAATGCAGTCAGTAACAGCTCGTTGTTGTCATGGAAGCCGGCCGAATTGCCCAACAATAGCTTTCGGATCGATTATACGCCCGAGCTCGCCGAGGATGGTGTGTACGAATTGACGGTTCAAGCAACCGACATGAGTGGAAACCAGAGCGGCGAGAACGATTACAAGGTGCAGTTTGAAGTTATTAACCGCAGCACAGTTACTGAAGTGGTGAATTATCCGAATCCTTTCAGCTCCTCCACCCGTTTTGTTTTCACCCTTACCGGTTCCGTGGTTCCTGACGACTTCCGCATTCGAATCATGACCGTTACGGGAAAGATCGTTCGTGAAATCACCCGAGCCGAAATAGGTCCGATCCGGGTGGGCAGGAATATCACGGAGTATGCATGGGACGGTAAGGACGAGTTCGGGGACCAGCTTGCAAACGGCGTTTACCTTTACAAAGTGTTCATGGGCATAGACGGTTCTGAGATTGAAAAACGGAATACCGCGGCAGATGCTTATTTCAAGAAAGGCTGGGGAAAGATGTACCTGGTGCGGTAAATTGCACCGACCGTTCTCTTTCAGGAGTTGCTTAAGTCATGCCGATCTTAATGCCGCTCTCCGCTAAGCTTTGAGAACTTCAACGGATTGCCATTGATTTCCTTGTGCTCGGCTCTTTTATTCACGATGTCCATCGCCAGGTAAATCGCTTCGCGCAGTGAGTTTTCAGAGGCCGTTCCTTGTCCTGCGATGTCGTAGGCGGTTCCATGGTCGGGAGAGGTTCTTACCAGCGGAAGTCCGGCTGTATAGTTGACACCGCTTTCGAAGGCCAGCGTTTTAAAAGGGATCAGTCCTTGATCGTGGTACATGGCAAGTACTGCATCGAATTTCTCCTGCTGGCCGGTACCAAAGAAACCGTCACTTGCATAAGGTCCGAAAACCATCATTCCCTTGTCGAAACATTCTTTGACAACCGGTGCCATCACCTCTTTTTCTTCACGACCGATCACACCGCCATCTCCTGCGTGCGGATTCAGACCGAGCACGGCCAGACGTGGTTTGCGGATGCCGAAATCAGTTTGAAGGGATCGGATCATCAGCTGGATCTTCTGATGCAAAAGTTCTTTGGTGATAAGCCCGCTGACCTGGGATACCGGCACATGTTCCGTTGCCAATGCGACCCTCAGGTTTCCTGAAACCAGGAACATCAGGTAATCTTTGGTATTGAATGCTTTGGCGAGGAAACCGGTATGCCCGGTGAATCCGCCTCCGGGTGCGATGGTGGACTTGTCCACCGGTGCGGTGACCATGGCATCGATCCTTCCAAGTGCAAGGTCGCTTGTGGCTGTCTGCAACGCTTTCATGCCGAATGGACCGTTTTCCGCCGATGGCTTGCCCGGTTCTATTTTCAATTCTTCCTCCCAGCAATTGATCAGGTTGATCTTTCGAGGTATTAGTTCTTCGGAGGAGGGCACCGTTGTATAATTGAAGTCCTGAAGGTTCAACAGCTTTCTGTAGTGGGAGATCACCTTTCCGTTCCCATAGATGACCGGAGTGCAACTCTGTAGAATGCGGTTGTCAGATAACGCTTTTATGATCACCTCGGGTCCGATGCCATTGACATCCCCGATAGTGATTCCGATATTCATCAATTCGTCTTTTTCAGTGTTCATGCGCGATTCATTTGCTCAGGATTCAGTGTTTTCCTTTTGGGGTTGCAGTTATGCGTAAGTAGGTTTCAGCCGACCATCTTGCGAAAGAAATCAAACATCAGGCGCACTCCGGTACCGGTGCCGTTCTTTCCCCTGTAGCTGTCATTGGATTTACTGAAGGCCGGTGCTGCAATATCAAAGTGCATGTAGGGGTAGTCCACGAACTGCTTCAGGAAACGCCCAGCGGTGATGGCTCCCGCACTAGGTCCTCCGATGTTCTTGATGTCGGCTATATCCGATTTCAATTGCTCATCGTACTCCTCCCAGAATGGGAATTCGGCCAACCGCTCATACACCGTTTCCCCGGAATTGTGAAGACGGCGGCGGGTGGTTTCGTCCACTTCTCCCATGCATACGATGCCTTGGGGTCCGATAGCCGCGGCCGCTGCACCGGTCAATGTGGAGAATTCCATGACCAGTTCAGGTTTGTATCGCTTTGCATAATGCAGGGCATCAGCAAGAATCAGTCGACCTTCTGCGTCGGTATTCAGCACCTCTACGGTTTTACCACTCATCATGGTGATGACATCGCCAGGGACATAAGCGTCACCATCTGGTCGGTTGTCCGTTGCGGGGACAAGGCCGATCACGTGAACGGGTAACCGCGATTTGGCAAGTGCATACAGGGTGGCGCCCACCGTAGCACTACCGGCCATGTCGCATTTCATATAGTCCATGGAATTGCCGGTGGGCTTGAGACTCATGCCTCCTGTATCGTAAACAACACCTTTACCGACCAATACGATCGGTTTCTTATTCACCGCGTTTTTTGGCTTCCATTCCATGATGCTGAAAGTTGGCGGCTGCGGACTTCCCTGGTTGACAGCCAGAAGTCCCCCCATCTTTAACTGGCGGATACGTGCCTTGTTCAATACCTGGATTTTGAAACCGCTCTCGCGGGCCATGGAGGTGAATTGACGACTCAGTTCGGTTGCCGTGAGGAAGGACTGCGGTTCATTCACCAAATCACGGGCGATGTATACCGCACGGTTCAGGATATTCTGATGCTGAATGTCTTTCTCGCTCAGGCCCTTGATGTCCAGAAATAGATTTTTTACCGGATGTTCCTCTTTCTTGCGGTTGCTTCGGTATTTCAGAAACTGGTAGCCCGCTAAAACGAATCCTTCGGCAAATGCAAGCCCGAGCAGGGCATCGACCTCGCCTTGAACAAGCACCTGCTGATGCCCCGCAGACTGGCAGCGGCCGAACAAAAGTGTTCCGGCCTTCCTGGCAGATTCAAGTTGCTGGTGAATCGGTTTGTCGGAGCTGTTGAACCGCTGCAGATAGACCATCCTCTTGTATTGGTTGACGATGATTGTCGACTTGTCGTTTTTCAGCTCCTGGCTTACGAATTCCCATTCGTCTTTACGGAACATCTTTTGAGAAATCTGGTCCTTTTGATGATAAAGGACGATCAACGGTAACGAGTTATGGGAAGCCCTGGCTTTATTCAGGTTTATCTGCATGGTTTGCGTAAATTTGAGGGGATGAAATTACTGAAAAAAGAAGGCCTTTCCCGTGATTGCATCCATCAATCAAGAGTAACTTTTATCGATGCGGTCGGTTATTAGTGATATGAACTCGGATTTGACTAAAAAAGCCGACCGGCTGTTGGCCAGGGCGCTCGACAGGGAGCATCTTGACGTGGAAGAAGGCCTGTTTTTGTTTCAGCATGTTCCCACTGCCGAACTGATGGCCGTCGGGAATGCCCTTCGAAAGAAAGCGAAAGGGGAAGATTCCCCCGTTACTTGGATCATCGATCGGAACGTGAATACCACCAACGTGTGTATTGCGAACTGCAAGTTTTGCAATTTCTACCGTATTCCGGGCCATGAGGAATCTTACATCACGACCATCGAGCAGTACCGGACGAAAATCGACGAAACCTTCCGCTACGGTGGAGAACAGTTGCTGCTCCAGGGAGGTCATCATCCTGACCTGGGATTGTCCTACTATGCTGATTTGTTTAGAGACCTGAAGCGCATATATCCACGGTTGAAGCTGCATGCACTCGGTCCGCCGGAAATTGCTCACATTTCCAAACTGGAAGGAAAGACCCACACCGAAGTGCTCTCGACGTTGAAAGAAGCCGGATTGGATTCCCTGCCGGGGGCAGGTGCTGAGATCCTCCATGATCGAGTACGGCGGATGATCTCCAAAGGGAAGTGCAGCGGTCGTGAATGGCTTGATGTGATGCGAGCCGCACATCGGTTGCACATTACGACCTCTGCGACGATGATGTTCGGTCACATTGAAACCCTGCAGGAGCGTTTTGAGCACCTGGTGTGGTTGAGGGAGGTGCAGGATGAGAAGCCAGCGGATGCCAAAGGTTTTATCGCCTTTATCCCTTGGCCCTTCCAAGATGAAGGCACTCTGTTAAGAAAGGTCAAAGGCATTCGTAACCAGGTAACGGGAGATGAGTATGTCCGGATGATTGCGATGAGCAGAATCATGTTGCCTAACATCGAAAACATTCAGGCTTCCTGGCTGACGATTGGAAAGGAGATTGCGCAGGTCTGTTTGCATGCCGGTGCAAACGACTTCGGTTCGATCATGATAGAAGAAAATGTAGTATCGGCAGCCGGTGCACCCCACCGGTTCACCAGTAAGGGTATTCAAGATGCCATTCGTGAAGCCGGATTTGTTCCGCGACTTCGTAACCAGCAATATGAGTTCAGGGATTTGCCTGAGCAGATCGAGCAACAGGTTATCGCCTATTGACCGCCAACACCACCTGTCCATGACCAAGAGCAAAGGTTTTTCAACCGGTTTTCTGTCCGGTATTGTCGTACTCTTTCTTTGCATGTTTAACCTAGGGGATGTTTTTGGAACACACAACAGGGCGGGAGAGATCACTTACGAAAAACTGGGAACCTACACTTACCGGGCGACCATAGTCACTTACACCAAAACCTCTTCACCCGCTGATCGCCCCGAGCTTGAGTTTTGGTGGGGCGACGGCTCCCGGGACACTGTACCTCGCAATAGCATTGCATTCAACGTAGGGCCCGACATTCAGCGAAATACCTACATAGCCACACATGTTTATCCGGGACCGGGCTCTTACGTCATGTATTTTCTCGATGAAAACCGAAATGCCAATGTGGTCAACATCCCCGGCTCGGTGAATATTCCGTTTTACGTCGAAACACAATTGGTCATTTCTCCGGCTTTTCTGACGAATTCATCTCCTCAATTGTTGCAGCCTCCCATCGATAACGGGTCGGTGAACAGGATATTCATACACAATCCCAATGCATTTGACCCGGATGGAGACAGCCTGTCTTACGAACTCACCCCCTGCAAAGGGTTCGGCGGTGCTCCGGTGCCCGGTTATGTGTACCCCTCCGCCAGTTCATCCTTCCTGCTTGATGCCATCACAGGTGACCTGATCTGGGATGCTCCTCAGCTTGTCGGAGAGTACAACGTGGCGATGATCATCCGTGAGTGGAGAAGTGTTCCGGGTATTGGCTTGTTGAACATCGGTTACGTCACCCGAGACATGCAGATCACCATCTATCCACCCGTGAACGATCCGCCTGAGATTCCGGTCTTGGCGGATACTTGTGTGGAAGCAGGCAGCTCTCTTGTTTTCACTGTGAACGCATCCGATCCCAATCCCTCGGAAACAGTCACATTGTCTGCAACAGGAGGTCCATTCGCCTTGACGTCAAGTCCCGCCTCTTTCACCAGCACACCAGGCCAGGGTTCTGTTTCAGGTGTTTTTTCGTGGAACACAGTTTGTGCTCATGTCAGGAATTCGCCTTACACGGTGGTTTTTAAAGCGGAGGACAATAACACTCAGGTGACATTGGCGGATCTGGAAGCCATGTCAATCACCGTCGTGGGACCTGCTCCGACAAATCCCTCTGCCATCCCCGCAGGGAATAGTCTTGAGCTGAGTTGGAACCAAAGTGCCTGCACGGAAGCGGTCGGTTACAAAGTGTACAGGAGAGTCAGTATTTATGGGTTTACGCCGGGGTATTGCGAAACCGGGGTGCCTTCTTACACCGGCTACACTTTGCTGGCCACGGTGAACGGTTTGACCGATACTTCATATACCGACGACGATAACGGAGCCGGTTTGGCTCCTGCCGTCCAATACTGTTACATGGTCACTGCATTCTATCCCGACGGGGCGGAGAGCTATGCCTCGGTCGAGTTCTGCGGAAAGCTTGTACGCGATCTTCCTGTCATCACCAATGTGGATGTAGTGACAACAAGCCCGAATTCCGGAAGTGTTTACGTTGCCTGGGGAAAGCCGACCGAGCTGGATACGGTACAAACTCCCGGCCCCTTCCGTTACGTAGTACAGCGTGCCAAAATAAACGAACCCTTCGATGACGTCGTCACGCTCTTCGACTTGAACGACACCATTTTTACCGATGGCGGACTCAATACCCGTGACTCGGCGTACCGATACAGGATACAGCTCTGGAACGACACGGTTTTTCTGATCGGCACTACGCAGGTAGCCAACAGTATTTTCCTGGATGTCGATCCGGGAGACGAGAAGAATCGCCTGACCTGGTCAGAGAGTGTGCCTTGGACCAATACTTCGTATGTGGTTTACCGTGAGTCCATTCCCGGAGTTTTTGATTCGATCGGTGTCACTACTTCCCTTCAGTACGTCGACGACTCACTTCAAAATGGTGTTGAGTATTGTTACTATGTTAAAAGCATCGGAGCCTATCAGGATACCGGCCTTGTTGATCCCATTCTGAACCGATCTCAGCAGGTTTGTTCCGTACCGGTCGACAACGAGCCCCCTTGTCCGCCTTTTCTGGTCAATGGGCCGAATTGCGTCGCTTTGCTCGATACTTTGAGCTGGACGATCGATGATTCCTGCTCAGCAGACGCGGAATTGGTGAATGTCTATTATTCATCGGCTTCGGGTGGCGGGGTGTTCACGCTCATTCATAGCTCTCCGGCATCTTCGTCCCCCTACATTTATGTCGGGGAAAATTCAATCGCCGGTTGTTATTATGTCACCGCTGTGGATTCGAACGGAAATGAAGGAGGAGCGTCCAATGTGGTTTGTACCGGTCCCTGTCCATTGTATGTTCTTCCCAACAGTTTCAGTCCCGATGGAAGCGGTAAGAACGATGTGTATCATCCGATCTATCCATATCGTGATATTGAGCGTGTGGACATGAGGATATTCAATAGGTGGGGGGATCAGGTGTTCAAAACCGAAGACCCCGAGATCGGTTGGAATGGGAAGCGGGAGAATGCTGGTCCCGATTCACCCGAGGGCGTTTATTTCTATGTCTGCAAGGTGTATGAAGTGCCCTCGGTTGTCGGCGAAGTCAGCGAGCCACGCATCCTCAATGGTTTTATTCATCTGATACGGGGTAACTGATTGCATGAACATCATCGGAATTATTCCGTCTCGCTTCGAATCGACCCGTTTCCCGGGTAAGCCACTGATCGATATTGGTGGTATGTCCATGGTGGAGCGTGTCTACCGACAGGCGATGACCAGCGATGTCTTCGATCTGGTTGTTGTAGCCACCGACGATAAGCGCATATTCGATGCTGTGACTTTGTTCGGCGGGAAGGCCGTTATGACCGATTCGAGTCATCCTTCCGGAACGGATCGCTGTGCTGAGGTCATAGCAGGGATTGGCGATGGCTTTGATGCCGTTGTCAACATCCAGGGGGATGAGCCGTTCATACATCCCGGGCAAATTCGTTTGCTCACTGAGGCCATTGCAGAGGAGGGTGCTCAGATCGCCACCCTGGTCAAACGCATCGACGACGAAGAAGAGCTCTTCAATCCAAACCAGCCCAAAGTGGTGGTTTCAGCGACCGGTGAGGCGCTCTATTTTTCCCGTCAAGCTATTCCCTATGTCAAATCGGTGGAGCCCAACTCCTGGAGCGGGAGTCACGTTTTTTTTAAGCATATTGGCATTTACGCCTATCGCACCGACGTGCTGGGCGAAATCACCCGCCTACCCCAGGGGAAATTGGAATTGGCCGAATCCCTTGAGCAGCTCCGCTGGCTGGAACACGGTTATCGGATTCGGGTTCGTGAAACTCCTTTTGAAACCGTAGCAATCGACACTCCCGACGATTTGGGGAAGGCATTGCAGTTCCTTCGTTCACAGGACTGAGGACGCTCAGCCATTGTGAATAACCGGTTCCATTGAATTCGAACCACTTGCGCCGTAGAAGCCGTTCCACTTTGGTCATCTGTCAGCGATGCTTTATCTTAGCCGCCAAGGATAGCGAAGACTGTGCGTTTAACACTGTATATCAAAGAGTTACTTTATAAAAAGGACTGTGTGATCGTTCCCGATCTGGGCGGTTTCGTAGCCCAGTACCGATCCGCTTTCCTGCATCCCTCCCAACACACCTTTCTTCCACCGTCTCGACGGGTGGCATTCAATGCCAGTCTGCGGACAGGCGACGGTCTACTGGCCTTCCATGTCGCATCCAGATTGGGATTGAATTATTCGGAAGCCACCGAATGGATAAAAGAACAAGTGAATGGAATGTGGGAGAAGATGATGGCCGGAGAAAAGGTGATTCTGGATGATATCGGCACATTCGCCCTCGATACCGGTAAAAGGATTCAGTTCGAACCGGATCCCAATGGAAACTTCCTGGAACTGTCATTTGGATTAAGCTCTCTTCATTCCCCCGCCATACGCAGAGAGGAGAAGCCGGCAAATGTCAAGCGCTTGAAAAACGAAAGCGGTAAGCGAAATTTCAAGATATGGAGGTTGTTGGAATTGGTTCCTGCTGCCGCTGTTCTGGTGTTGTTGTTGCTGAATCCCAGGGTCATCAGTACCTTGAACACGGGTCTTGCAGAATTGCTTCCGGTTGTGCAGTGGAGCAATCCATCCTTCCAGGGTCCATCTCCCGAAAAGCAGGCTTCTCCCGTGGAGGAAGTGGTTCCGGAAGAAAGTCCAGTGGAATCCACCTATGGTCAGGAAATGGAAACGGGTGCCCTTGTCGATTCCGTTATTCCGGAAAATTCTGCTCATCTAGCCGAAATCGAATCTACCCGGGTTGAGGTGTCTTTGCCCGTTGTTTCAAATGCAGTTGTTTCAGATCCATCAGCTGGTCAAGCTCACGATTTCCATGTGGTCGGAGGCTGTTTTCGCGTTGAGGAAAATGCACAAAAGCTTGTTGAAGAGGCGCAGTTGCTTGGATATTCCGCCAGGATAATTGGCCAAAATAACCAGGGGCTTTACATGGTCAGTCTTTATTCCAGCCAACAATTCAGCGATGTGCAGGATTTTCTTTACGAGGTCCGCACCGGATTTGAAAAGAATGCATGGGTGTTGGTCAAGTGACGCGTAGCATCCGTTTCTTGGGGTAATTTTTATCACTTGTGACTTTTGTGACACCGTGCAAGACTTTGGAATGGCATCTTTACTTCATATTTAAGTCTGATGATTGCCAAATTCAAAAGCTCGTTGTTTCACAAATGTCCACGCTGCCTCGAAGGCGATTTGTATCCGGACAAGAACCCTTATCACTTAAAAGAGACCGCCCACATGCATACGCATTGCCCTAACTGCGGACTTAATTTCGAGCCGGAGCCGGGTTATTATTACGGCGCCATGTACGTCAGTTATGCCTTTACGGTGGCTATCTCAGTAGCTGTTTTCCTGGCTTATTACCTGTTCCTGTGGAATTACGGCGTTCCTGCTTTCCTGATCATACTAACGGTGGTTCTGGCAGCTCTTGCACCATACACTTTTCGCACATCAAGGGCGATATGGCTGAACTTTTTCCATAGTTACCAACCGGAATACAAACGCACCGTCAACCGGTAGTCGCTTCTTTCTTAAAAAACGGGACACTCTCGCGGATACACTCGTCAATTGTCCGGAAGCGGAATCCCAGCTTGAGGATCTTTTCAGACGAGTACCTGAACTCACTTTGTGCCGAACGCGCCGTCTCTTTTGTGATGAAAGGAGGGCTGCCTGTAAGGGTGCTTCTGATTTTCTCCAAGGGCCAGATGAGCGACGACATCCAGGGGCGGACCAGGAAAGGAGGAGGTTTGACACCAAATGCTGCGGCCATCCTAATGAACAGATCGCGGAAGGACATGTTCTCGGAATTCAGGATGAATCGTTCTCCAGCGATTTCTTCTCTGAATAACCAGCGAAGGGCGTCGCTGACATCCCTTACATCTACGAATCCACTCACACCGAGCGTGTGAAAGGGGAAACCCTGAAGCACTTTTCGGAATAAAGTGGAGCTGCCATTTCCTCTGGGCCCTGGACCAAGTACGATCGATGGATTGACGATGACGGCATTCAGCCCCTCAGCCATGGCTCTCCAGACTTCACGCTCGGCGGTGTATTTGCTGACGGCATAAGGGCTTTGGGGCGTGCCTGGATTCCAATGACAGTCTTCAGCGATGATCACCTGGCCGGAAGAGCGCCCAAGCGTGGCTACGGAACTAACGTAAGCGAAGTACCTAATGTTTTCATTCTCAAGGCAAAGATTGACAAGGTTGGCAGTGCCCTTCATGTTTGAATCGAGCAAGGCTTCTTCATGACCAGGTAAGAAGGATACTAAACCGGCAGTATGAAAAACAGTATGTACACCCTCCAGTGCCTTTTCGAGTGTGTCGATTTCCAGTAAATCACCTTCCACCCATTCAATGCGACCGAACAGAGTTAAGTCGTTTGCCAGGTGATAATCGAGAAGTGCAGTGTCTGAGAAAGGCCGCTTCAAAGCCTTGATAGCATAGCCGTCCTGAAGCAGATCGGCGATCAACCGTGATCCGATCATCCCTGTACCTCCCGTCACCAGAATCATGCGGTGAAATTAGGGCTTTCCTCCGCTTCGAGGTCGCTCGACAAGCGGTTGGTCACCTGTCGGCCATTCTTTACTTTTGCGAGGCATTCAACGGCTTACCTGATAACGACCATGGCCTCTTCAGTCAACCCCTCTCCAAAGGATTTCATCTCAGAGCTGAAGTGGAGGAATATGTTGCAGGATATTACCCCCGGTGTTGAGGAATTGCTTTTGGCCGGGCCGGTGAAAGGCTATATTGGTTTTGATCCTACCTCCGATTCACTCGGAGTGGGGAATCTGGTTCAGATCATGATTCTGATCCATTTCCAACGATGTGGGCATGTCCCTGTTGCTTTGCTTGGTGGAGCAACCGGAATGGTAGGCGACCCCTCTGGTAAATCGGCGGAGAGGAACCTTTTGGATGAAGAGACGCTCCGACACAATATTGATGCTGTACGAGCGCAGTTGACGCGCTTGCTCGCATCAGGAAACGGCAGTGCTCCGGTTGAGGTTTTCGACAATTACGATTGGTTTAAGGAGTTTTCCTTCCTGGGTTTTATCCGTGATGTAGGAAAGCACATCACAGTCAACTACATGATGGCCAAAGACTCGGTTCAGCGGCGTCTTGAAACCGGTATTTCCTTCACCGAGTTCAGTTATCAGCTCGTTCAGGGGTATGACTTCTACCACCTGTGGAAGAATCAGGGTGTCTCCCTTCAAATGGGCGGATCCGATCAATGGGGCAACATCACCACGGGTACGGAGCTTATCCGCCGTATGGCTGGAGGTGAAGCTTTCGCCTTGACGACACCGCTGATCAAAAAAGCGGACGGAACTAAATTCGGAAAGACCGAAGGGGGCAATATCTGGCTCGATCCGTCAAAGACCTCCCCTTACAAATTCTATCAGTTTTGGCTGAACGCTTCTGATGAGGATAGCAAAAACTTCATCCGGATCTTCACTTTGCTTTCCAAAGAAGAGGTGGAGGACCTTGAGGTGCGCCATGCCGCCGCTCCTCACGAGCGGTTGCTTCAGAAAACGATCGCCCGTGAAGTGACTATTCGTGTACACAGCGAAAGTGATTACAATGCAGCTGTGGAGGCGTCGGAGATATTGTTCGGTAACGCGCCGCTGGAAGCTTTAAAACGCCTCGACGAACAAATGCTTCTGAGTGTTTTCGAGGGCGTGCCTCAGTTCGTGGTCTCGAAAACCGAACTCGAAGAGGGACTCGGAACGCTTGAACTGCTTGTGGAGAAGACAGGTATTTTCCCTTCCCGTGGAGAAGCCCGGAAGCTTGTGCAAAGTGGTGGTGTGAGCATCAACAAGGAGAAGGTCGACGACCCCGCCGCCATACATGGCGTGGAGCGTTTGCTCCAGAATAAATACATGCTTGTCCAGAAAGGCAAGAAAAACTACTACCTCCTGATCGCCAACTGATTTGTGTGTCGGAAGGTCGAGTCCCTAAAAATAAAGCCGAATGTCTCCGAAAAGGCGTGTGATCATTGTCTTGCTTTCCGTCTCTGCCGGAACCGTAATGTCTTATTTCCTGTTCCGTTTCAAAAGAGGTGGACAGGAACTCACCCAGCAGGACACCCATTTTCTTATCACCAACATGGTGTTTTCGCTCTTGATCATTCTCGGGGTGGGTTTCATGTTCCTGTGGAGAAAGAACAAGGATTTGTGAAACCGTTTCGGCACGGGGGGTTACTTTTCTCTGGATCGTCTGTTTAGAAGAACATGCAGGACACACCGAACGCACTTTCACAATCAACCTCGCCTTATCTTCTTCAACACGCTTACAATCCGGTTCATTGGTTTCCATGGGACGAGTCCTCACTTGAAAAAGCCCGTCGCGAGAATAAATTATTGATCATCAGCATCGGTTATTCTGCATGCCATTGGTGTCATGTAATGGAGCGTGAAAGCTTCGAGGACGAGGAGATTGCCGCCATCATGAATCGTTCCTTTATCAATATTAAGGTCGATCGTGAGGAGCGTCCCGATATCGATCAGGTGTATATGGATGCCGTTCAATTGATGACAGGACGGGGCGGATGGCCGCTGAATGTGATCGCAATGCCGGATCAAAGGCCGATCTACGGTGGGACGTATTTCCCTAAAGAGCAATGGCGGCAGGTTCTGCTTCAGCTGGAGTCACTCTACAAGGATGACCCCACGCGCTGCGACATGTACGCAAGCGAACTGGCGACTGGAATGAATAAGATGCAACAGCGGCTACTCGAGCCATTGACAGAGCAGATTCCAGAGGCGGATCACAAGGCTATGCTCGATCACTGGTTGAAGCAATGCGATATCGACGAGGGCGGGCCATCGCGTGTCCCCAAATTTCCGTTGCCCGACAGCTACCGCTATTTACTGTCGGCAGGAACGACATTCGCAAATCAGGATGTGTTAGATCATGTTCACCATACCCTCCGTAAATTGGCCTTTGGAGGCATATACGATCACATCGGAGGTGGCTTCGCCCGATACAGCACAGACCGGATCTGGAAGGTTCCACATTTTGAAAAGATGCTGTACGACAATGCTGGATTGGTTGCACTGTTTTCAGATGCATACAGACAAAAGCCGGATGACCTTTACCGTGAGATCGTTGAAGACACCTTTTCTTTCATTACCAAGGAGATGACTTCCCCGGGTGGTGGTTTCTATTCGGCTTTGGATGCGGATAGTGAAGGGGTTGAGGGAAAATACTACTGCTGGAGTCCCGATGAGCTAAAGTTCCTTCCGGAAAAGGATTATGATTTGGCAATTGACTATTGGAACATCAACGACCGGGGATATTGGGAACACGGTATGCACATCCCGCTCCGCCACGATGATGACCATGCCATCGCAGATCGTCACGGACTGTCCCTTTCGGAATTGAAACAGAAGGTGCGTGAGATCCGTGCCCGTCTGGCAGATTCCCGATCACGTCGGATCAAGCCCGGAACCGATGACAAGATTCTTTGCAGTTGGAATGCAATGATGATCTCGGCTCTTGTTGAAGCATACTGTGCTTTCGGAAAACGCGAATACCTTGAGATGGCAGAACGCAATGCGCGTTTTATCTCCTTGCATTTTATTCAGGATCATGCCAGGCTTTTGCATTCTGCCAAAGAAGATGAAAACGGAGTCCGTGTTTCAATACCTGGTTTCCTGGAGGATTATGCATTCTGCATCGAAGCCTTTATCAGTCTTTTCAGTGTTTCAGGGGATGAGAACTGGCTTTCGCTGGCTGTCCGTTTAACGGAAACTGCAATGCGCGAATTCAGTGATGTCGGCAGTGGGTTGTTCTGGTTTACATCCGATCGATCCGCTTCACTCGTCATGCGAAAGTTCGAAACAGGCGACAATGTCATTCCTTCCTCCAATTCGGTCATGGCGCATAACCTTCTGCGTTTGTCGCGCTTGGCCGGTAATTCCGGTTGGCTGGACAGGTCTTCAAAAATGGTGCAAAGGATGAAAAACGAATGGTCCGACTCCACCCCTTGGTACAGTCGATGGGCACGTGTCGCTCTTGAAATCGAACGCGGTACTGAGTTGGCGGTTTGTGGTCCGGATTCGGAAGGGATGTTGAGGGAATTGGTGAAAGCATACCTGCCGTTCACTGTTTTCGCCTCAACATCCGTTCATTCCGAAGTGGAATTGCTCAAGAACCGATTCGATCCGACCGAAAACCGCATTTTCGTCTGTTCGGGGCATGAGTGCAAGTTGCCCGTAAATGCGGTCTCCGATGCCCTGAAACTAATTGCTGGAAATCCAATTTAGCTTTTTGTTCTGCCGGCTGTGTAGACTGCCAGTCCTGTGATAGCTACCACGCCCACCCAACCCCAAGGGATGGAATTATCCCCTCTATTTTGGACGGGGTTTTCTATGAGAAAATCATCCTGTTCTATTTCAAAAATCGATTGGGCAGGATTCAACTGGGCCACCGGATCTTCCGGTAATCGCGAGGGCTGGGGAACCGCAGGCTTTTTTTCCGGAATGGCTGGTTGTTGAGGATCGAATTGCTTTGGTTCGACATGCCCTTTTCGGTCATCCGGTGGGCGAGGCGCTTCGTACCCCTTGAACATGTAGGGGTACTCAGAATACCGCGTTACATCCCAACCCGTCAAGGCTGCAAGTTCGAGAAGTTCTTTCTTCCTTCGAATGACCTTTTCTTCCTGATAACTTTTCCATGCATCACAGTCCTCGTAATATGGTGCCGGATGGTTCAGAACATACCGGCATTGAAAATTTGTGCGGTCGGGTGTTTCCTGAAAGATCAAATCCTGAGGGAAATTCGACCGGTCGTAGCTTACATGCATTCTGGTGAAGAAAAGCGATCCTATGTATCCATTCCTTCCACCGGTCTGTAGCCAGTCTACACCCGCTTCCCTGATTTCACTATACAATGGAGGCTCGCTGGCGCACGGGTCGCATTTCATCTGGTTTTGACCACTCAGATCCCAGGCATATTCCAAAAAGATATTGTCGTTGCCTTCTTTACGAAGATTCTGTTTGTACAAGGAAGTGTAGAATGTGCCGAAGTTGTCTTTTACGAACTCAGGTACATTCCGATCCGTAGGCATGCGCAGGCTACGGTAATTGACAGGCTCGACCCGGCCCCTTTGCGTGAATGTATAGATGATCATATCCTGCATTCCTTCACCGTTGGCCATTCCAAGACGGATCGGCAGCATGAACTTTTGCGATGTGAAAGTGATCTGGATAGGTCGCAAAAGGTTCGCTCCGGAGGACTTCTGTTCTTCGAGATTCACTTTGACGACGAAAAATTTCATGTTCCCTTTGATGTACGGCTCCAGCATCTCGGCAGCCCGCTCTGGAACTTTATAACCGTGATCGTTCAACCATCTTGCCAAGCCATCGGACTGCAAGGCGTTTAGGATCTGGATGTCGTATTCTCCAACAGTATACCGTGCGACCACTGCCACTTTATAATTGTCTCTTTCACTGTCCTCGGTCGTTGGAGCCGCCTCCCTGTTGGAACGGGCTTTCGTTGTTTTTACAACTGCCATTTCTTCATAGTAGTCACGTTGACAGGGTGACGCATCTGTGTATTCAACCAAACGAGGGCCGGAGTATGCGTCGAGGAGATCGAAAATTCGCCGGTCGACTACCTTGATATCATTTCGTTTCAGAACCACCGGTACAGGAATGACCATTGCAAATTCAGAAACGTTTCCCTTGAAGTCGGAGCTCATGGTCACGGTGGTGTTCTCGCCGTTCCGGACAAGGATGACCTGGGATGTCTTGTTGAAGAGTTGCGCCTCTGCACGGGCCACATAGAATCCACAGAATGCAAGTGTTTGATTTGTGGCTGCTGCGACAAGCAGAAGCAGGCAGACCAGAATGTTTTTTTTCATGTCAGTTTGTTATGGTTGTTTTTGGAATCGATTTGTAAGTGGCAGAAAAGTGCAAAGGGAAATCCCCTTGAGTCTGTGCAGGATTTCTTTTCCGTTGTTCATAATGGGGATCAGCGGAGAAAGCATGAACAGAGCCCAGATCGGGGCGCCATTCACCCAATGGAATGCCTGCAGGTAGAATGCCAGTAAGCCGACAAGAATTGACCATAGGATCCTCATTTCTTTTCGAATGGGTGTGGAGGCAGGGTCGGTGATCATGAAGAAGCTGAAAAGCAACAGCGATCCGCTTGTGAACACATGGGTCAAAGCATCCAATGGCCAATCCTGCCACAAAATCATACGTACGAAAAGTCCTCCGATATAACCTGCCAGAAAACCGGCTGCGAGTCCAATACGGGCGGCTTTCGATACGATGATCCATCCCAGAATGCCAATCAGCAGCAGCCAGATTTGTCCGCTTCCCCATTGTCCGGGTGAGATCCATCCATCTCCAGTCAGAAGAATGGTGCAGCAAATGCCAGCATTGGCCGGATTGATGAAATGCCGGTTTTGAATCCGGAAAACGAATTTGAAAGCAATGGATAGGAATGCAGCCAGTACAATGACATGAAGCGAGTCGCTTCGAAAAAGCAGACAAAGGCTGAAAGAAGTGATGATCGCGCTTTTCAGCGAATTCAACGGAATTTTGAAGGCGCGAATGGCGAGCCATTGGGTAAGGATAGCCGTTAGGAATGTGAAGGGAATTTGAAGCGGTTGGAGATGCCAGTCCAGCCAGAATAGGCCGGTGATCAGAAATAGGAGAAGGAACAGCAGTTGGTAGTGCCTTGGATCCGAATTGAATCGGTTTAAGGCATGGCTTGTGGTTTCTTTTAGCATGTCGGGGCGATCAAACAGTACCTCAGATGCAATGGGTACCGCAATTCCACACGCCTTTGAAAAATTGCCCGGCCGGGGTCGCTGTTTCAGGCCGTGCTTTCGCTTAACTTCGCCTAAGGATTCGATGTCATTCCTTGCATCGAATCTTCAATAGACACCCAAATGCTCCTACCACGGCTTGTTCTTGAGAGTATCGTCATGGCCTGGCATGCTTTGGTCGTGAACAAGCTGCGGACCTTTCTTTCTTTGCTTGGGGTAACGATCGGCATCTTCGCCATCATAGCGGTTTTTACAGCGGTAGACAGCATGGAGGCGAGTGTGAAAGGAAGCGTCGAGAAGCTGGGGAACAACGTTGTCCAGGTTCAGAAATGGCCTTGGACGTTCGGTTCCGATTATGCCTGGTGGAAGTATTGGCAGCGACCGGTCGCCACGATTGACGAAATGCGTCAGTTGACCGAACGTTCCCTTTTGATCGACAATGCAGCTTTTATGGCCACCGTAACGGCTCAGTCTCTGCGTTGGCAAGGCAATTCGGTCGAAAATTGCGAGATGGACCTGGTGTCCCACGACTATGACAAAGTCGCTTCATTCGATTTATTCGACGGCCGTTATTTTACGGAAGCGGAATCCAACGGTGGTTATCCTGTCGCGATCATCGGATATGAGGTCGCCAGGAACCTGTATCCCGGAATATCACCCATCGATAAGTTCATAGCCGGTAAAGGCAGGAAGGCGAAAGTCATCGGCGTTTTTGCGAAGGAGGGTGAAAGTATCATTGGTAATAGCCGCGACAATAAGGTGGTGATTCCTGCCAACTATGGGCGTATATTCATCGATATCCGTTCCGATCGATCGGATCCGCGCGTTTTAGTGAAGGCCCGTGAAGGTGTAAGTAACGAGGAGCTGATGGATGAACTGCGCGGTCACTTGCGAAGCATTCGTCGGTTAAGGCCGATCGAGGAAGACAATTTCGCGTTGAACGAAACCAAGTTGCTGACGGCTCAGGTTGGTCAGCTTTTCAACGTGGTTTCGCTGGTTGGTGCGATCATTGGTGGTTTCAGCATCCTGGTTGGGGGATTCGGCATCGCGAACATCATGTTTGTTTCTGTACGCGAACGGACTCCCATTATTGGTATTCAAAAGGCCCTCGGTGCGAAGAATTACTTTATCCTCATCCAGTATTTGACGGAGTCCGTGCTGCTTTGCCTCATTGGTGGTGCTTCAGGTATATTTTTCGTTTACCTGGCTTCACTTGCCGCAGGAAACTTTGGTTTTGAAATGTCGTTGAGCCTAAAGAATATCCTGATGGGAATGGGCATTTCAGCGATGATCGGGGTGGTTAGTGGACTTTTCCCTGCTGCAACCGCTGCACGTCTCGATCCTGTAGAAGCGATCAGGGCTTAAGTTGATGTCAAAGAGGTGCCACTTCTCAATTCTTGATTCAGCTCAGCCTTTTTTTGCCTTTCAGTTCCTGATTTCCCCCTTTAAGCGGGACCCAAAGTTCAACATGCTGATTGGTCAGGAGTCAACAATTCTTGTCGTGTTTGGCCAATAAAAAAGCCGCCCTGAATGTCAGAGCGGCTTTAGGATTAAGTTCTAAAGTGTTTAGCGGATGATCATCTTGTCGCGGAGGAGCGATTCGCCGGACAGCAGTTCAATGCTGTATACCCCGGAAGAAAGTTGGCTGACAGACATGCTGCGTTGCTGCGCGTCCAGTTGACGATCCATGATGAGTCGGCCTGTTGCATCTGCCATGCGAAGGCGCATTGGTTGATTCAGATCGTTGCGGATGAACAGGATATCTTCTGCAGGGTTGGGATACACGCCGATTGCCTGAGAAGTGACCGTGCCTATGCCGGTAGTGACTGAGGCGATTACGGGTACACGGTTGCTGTAACAGGTCAGTCCGGTCAACTCCACGTTCCAATCGTAGAAATAGAAGAAGTATTGGTTGCCGAAGGAATTGCCGGTAATGGTTAATCCGTTCTGAATAACATAGGGATACGGCAATGCACTGCTCATGGAATTGCGTTTGAATCTGGGGCCGGGCTGATTCCAGCCTGCAATCAGCAGGTTTAGGCTGTCCGAAGTGCCCAGGTTGTAATCAGTACCCGGAGTAAGTACGAAATTCAGAGCCACAATCTGTGTATCGGGATTCACCATCACATCGGCATACTGCAGCAGGTTGTCCTGGCTGTCGCGAAGCTCGAAGCGGCGCATGCCGGGAGTGTCCGTGTAGACTTTTACTGTCTTCAATGTACATGGTTTGGCAACATCGAAATAGGTCACTGCATTGGTGTTGCCGGATGGACTGTAGGATGTGGAACCTCCGTGAACGGCCTGGCCGGTGGCGAATGTTCCTCCATTGTAGTTTTCGTTGTTTTCAGCCCAATAGGTTTCCGACCCGGAGATGGCCGGAGTGACGAACGTGCTGCCAGTACCGATTGGCGTAGTGGCATTGACGTCATCGTACCAAAGGATGTTTGTGCCTGTTGCAGTCAGTGTTGCAGGACCCGGCGTGGGGATGCTGACATTGCTTGCAACAGGGTCTGGAATGATGTGAGCGGTTACGGAAATACTGTTGGATACGAATGTGCCGCAGTAACCCTGGACGGTTAGTGTATAAGCACCGGATTGGCCAACTGTGGTGTTGGCACTGTTCCCTCCGTTGCTCCAGGTAAAGGAGCTTATTCCATAGGCATCGGAAATCAGGTTGACCGAACCTCCATTGCAAAATTCAGTTTCTGCATCAGCGGTGATGACCGGCGTTTGATCGGGATTTTCTTCAACGATCCACGTGGGGGATAGCGAGGAGCAATTGTTGCCCGGCGTGCTGACCAGCACGTTGTACTCGCCTCCGATGGTGATATTCAGTGAAGGGCCGGTGGAGTTGTCGCTCCAGAGATAAGAGAAGCCGGTAGGAGCATTAAGGGTTTCTGTGTTCCCGGTACAGATCACCGGGGCTGGTTGTGTGTAGGTGAGGCCGGAGTAGGGCGATACACAATCGTTTTCGATAATGTGGATGAATTGGTCTGCCTGGGGATTGACAAGCGTCTGCGTGATTCCGCTCGGGAATCGAACCACGACGGAGTCGATGAGTGCGTTGGTTCCGAGTCCGAAATGGAGCATGGCGGAATTGACAGCTCCGTAGCTTTCACCGGAGCGCACTTCACGCGTCTGCACGACACCGTTATGATACAGGAATGCACGCGTGCCGATCGCACCTTTGTTGCTTTGGGTTCCGGTGAGGTGTAGATTTAAAAAATGGTTGTCGTTACGTGAATTGTTCATCCATATGACATCGTCAACGGATGATGGATTCGTGTAAAGCGTTGCATAGCTTCCGTAGATGTCGATCTTGCCGTCATGGTTCAGATCGCCAATAGCGAAGGATGACATTTTGTTGGTATTGAAGAGTCCTTCGATCCGTGTGAAAGTCTTGTTGCCGTTGTTCCGGTAAAAACGGCTGTTCGATCCCGTGATGAAAAGGTCTGCAAATCCGTCATTGTCGAAATCTTCGATCACACTTTGGATCGGAGTGATGTCGGTGATGTCGAAGCCTGTCGATGCGGTGATGTCGGTGAAGTGTCCTGTTCCATCGTTCTCGAGGATCTGGCTCTCGTGGTCGTGGTTGGTGATCAGGGCGTCGAAATCTCCGTCGTTGTCGATGTCACCGAATGAGGCCGTCCAGGTCTGCCAGCCGATGTCTAATCCATAGGTGGCTGCAGCTTCAGTGTAGTTATTGTTGCCATCATTGACGAAGAGGACATTGATGCGTCGTCCATCGGTAGGGCTGGTTACGCCTTGACGGCATTTGGCGATGTAAAGATCCAGGTCTCCGTCATTGTCGAAATCAGAAAAGAGACTCCCGTAGTTTCCGGAATCATCCGTGCCCGTCACGTCGAAGTTCATAGTGGTGAATGATTCACTAAGGGCACCTGTACCGTTATTCAGGTAGATGTGGCTCATCGCATTGTCATCGCAGGCGAAAAGGTCGATCCATCCGTCGTTGTTGAAGTCCCCGCAGGTGAGGTTTTGAACAAAGAAGTTCGAGGTGGACAAGGTGGTCATGGTCCCCATCATTCCGTTGGCGTCGGTCATGATCAGGCGCAGCGATGAACTGCTTCCCGCTATGATGTCGAGGTAGCCGTTCTTGTCCAGGTCGGCGGTACACATCGCCCAGGCCCAACTTCCGCTGGTGCCGGTGGAGAAACTACCGATGAAGAGGCTTTGGAAAGTGGCATTGGTGCGTTGCACTTCCACATAGGCATGACGACCTGCATCCAGGCGGATGATGTCATCGAGGCCATCACCGTTCCAGTCGACTATGGTTACCGGACATCCGCTGTGGAAAGCGGTGGTGGTGAGTTTACTGTTCTTGTTCGCGAAACGCAGTCCCTGGGCCTGGATCACCGTGGTGACCAATAGCGAGAGAACCACCATGACAGCGTAGTGTTTTTTCATGCGAAGTTGGGGTTGTGGTTTATGGGATTCGGATGATTTTCCGGATAAGTTTCTGTTGCCCGGTAGAGGCCACAAGATAATAAATTCCGGCAGTATCGGGGAGGCGCATCACAGAGCGGCCGGCGTTGGTCATGATGTTCACCGGAATGGCTTTTCCGGCAGAGCTAAACAGCTGCAGATTAGCTCCTTCAGGGATGTTCCGAAGGAACAGGATCCCGTCCCGGTTCGGACTGGGCCCGACTAAAAAGGGTGCGTCATCGGGGTTCTCATTCAATTCGGTGGTAGCCACCTGAACCAGCAACGAATCAGACCCGACCAGGAACGGTGATCTGTCGGCCTGGTCGAACATGTTGAGGAAGGTATCGATTTCGGCCGAGCTGAATGTTCGCATTTCAGACAACCAACCCGGAGGAACGGCCTGGTAGTACATCCGTGCCATGACTTTCAATTGTCCGGAATAACCTTGAAGAGGAACCCGGTAATGCACAATGTCTCTTCCGCTTCCTTGCGTACCTGCATTCAGGTTGAAATCCGGATCGTTCAAGGCTTGTCCGTAAATTTTGCAGGTGTCGTAAGCAGGGTGCAGATCGGTGAAGCCGAGGGGAGGGATTCGGTTGTCTTTTAGGTGAGAATAGCCGCGCTCAAGCACAGTGGTCTTGTCGCCGTTGATGTCTCCCATCACCATTTCGTAGATCTGGGTTTGCTGCGAAGAATTGATCGTATCGTAGTGAGGATTATAGGGATTGGGTGTGGGAATGACTTCGAAGTCGTTGTCGAATAGTCCTGATTTGAACAGGGTGTCACCATTGGACTTTAGTACGATGAATTGCAAAACAGCACGGCGGGCGGGATATCCGCTTGGAAATTTGTGTCCGGCTTTGTTGGTCAGTTTTACCTGAAAAGAGGCCGTGTCCGCCATCGTTCCAATGGAATCGAAAGCAGTTTCAATGTCCAGGGTGTTTTCCTTCAGCAACCTGGTGATTGCAGCCAGCGTCGAGTCGAAATTCTTGTCCGGCGCGTTTATGCCTAGACGGCTCTTGTTGTCTTTGATCAACTGAACCATGAACTGATTCGCGCCCGCGAAAGAGTGCAGGTTGTATGGGGTCCTTCCCGGAATAGCCGTGTAACCGTTTGCGATCTTGACCGGGTCTTCGATCTCCGGCATGTGACAGCTTTGGCAGGATTGTCCATTCGCCGGATAAGCTGAGTTCAGGAATTCGTGGTAGGTGGCTTGTTCAACAAAGAAGTTTCCGGTCGCATTGCCACTGAGGTCGGCTGTTTCCGTAATCAGCGTGTGGCAAGGGGAGCAAGCCTTGCTTTCGCTCAAATGCAGCCCTTCGGCTGGGGTGAGACCAACGTAAAGCTGCATGGGACCTGCCATGGGTTGAGGGAAAGGTCCGTAGATCATGCGGTTGGTGTCGTAGGGGATTTGCCCCGTGAAAAGCTGTCCGAGCGTGGATGAATCCGCTATGCCGTGGCAGGAATGGCACGATACACCGGATTGCCCCAGGGAGTCGGTCGCCAGGTCGGCCAGTGTGTAGTGGGTTTGCCCTTTGTAAAAAGCATCGTAGTGACCCAAAGGCGCGTGGCAGGAGGTGCAAAGTGTCTGCAATTCATTGGCATGCGAAGGGTTCACAAGGATCTCATGGCTCACTTTGGCTTTCCAGAGCGGGTCGACGCCGGACAAGCCCATCATGGAAGTCTCCCAATCGTCGTACAGGTTTACGTCCATCCCGCTCGCATCTACATTCGCAAGTCCTAAAGTGTCGAAACCGTGGCACCCCCGGCAATTCTGTGGCAGGGAAAAATACTCTCCGGAATCAAGAGGCGGTCTGAAATGCGTCTGGAAAAAAGAAATCTCCTCAGGCGAATGGTATGCAGATTTCGTATTACCGATTTGGGCGAATCGGATCAAAATGACAATTACCAGCAGGCCGGTCAGTACGCGAAGGCTGTTTTTCATGGGAACTCAAACGTGAATATAGGCAACACGTCCGAAGGTGCCTTCGGTAGGTCAAGGATTTCCCGGATTATCCGGTGCTGGAAGATCCGCGGCTGTAAGCGCCTATTTCCAGGGATGCCAGTTGAAAGAATGGATTTCCTTCACTGAATGGCTCAACAGGTCGATGCAGTTCTGGATATCCGTCTTATCCGCCATTTCAATAGCCTGATGGATATGTCGTGTCGGAATACTGATTGCGCCGGCTATGGCACCGGTTTTCCCGTTGCGCTGAAGACCGGCGGTGTCGGTGCCACCTGCAGGCAGGATCTCGGTCTGCCATTTGATCTTGTGCTTGTCCGCCGTCTTTTGAAGGAATTGAACCATACGGGTGTCGCAGATGGTGCTGGAATCCATGATCTTGATACCTGCGCCTTTGCCGAGTTCGGTCACCATCTCGTGCGGGCGTGCACCCGGTGTGTCGAAGGCGATTGTCGTATCGAGGTTGATGCCAAAATCCGGTTCGATGTGGTGTGCGGCGACCGAAGCTCCGCGCAATCCGACTTCCTCCTGAACCGTGAAGCAGGCATAAAAATCATACGGGATATTGCCTTTCAACTTCCGCAACGCTTCGATCAGGATGAAAACCGATACACGGTTATCGATGGATTTGCAGTTGACGCAATTTCCCATTTCGATCAACTCGCTTTGTCGGGTGACAGAAGCACCTACATGAACCAGCTTTGCGACTTTCGACTTCGGCAAACCGAGGTCGATGAAATAATCACCGATCTGCGGCGCTTTATTGCGTTCCTCCGGGGTCATCAGATGAATGGGCTTTGACCCCATCACCCCCACGAGATCTTCTTTGCCATGTACGATCACCCGCTGTGCTGTGAGTGTTTTCGGATCGAATCCACCCAATGGGTGGAAGCGTAGAAACCCCTTGTCGTCGATATGGCTCACGATGAAACCGATCTCGTCCATGTGCGCGGCGGACATCACCTTGGTTCTTGCTTTTCCCCTGCGCAAGGCCGTTACATTGCCCATTTTGTCGATGTTCACTTCATCACAAAGACCCTTGATTTCTTTGAGGATGATTTCGCGGATAGGACCTTCGTAGCCGGGCGCACCGGGTGTTTCACAGATGGTTTTCAGCAGGTTGATGTTCATTTGGAGTATAGGTTGGATTCAGTTGTGATTCAGGCTCCGATCCGAGCCAGCTTGATGGTGTTTGCGGTTGCGCGTTCGTGGATTGGAGTCGAAGCGATATGGATCATGTAATCTCCTTCTTTCAAAAAGCCGGCATCGACAAGGTGCTTTCGGATGTCTGCAAAGGTGGTGTCCGTGCTTTCGTATTTGTCATAAAAGAAGCCGCGAATGCCCCAAACCAGATTCAGGGTGTTCAGGATGGGCTTGTTGTCGGTGAAAATGTAGATCGCAGCCTTGGGCCTGTGAGAGGCGATTTTGAATGCGGTCATCCCCGAGTGGGTCATCGCTACGATGGCCTCAGCATTCGATTGTCGGGCCATCACCGATGAAAGATAGCAGATGTTGTCCGGAATGAAATTCTTCGCACCGGGAGAAGGCGAGTGTTCCCGGAAATAGATCGAGTCTTCCATCTCCACCTCGGTGATGATCCGCTGCATGGCGGAGACCGTTTCTACCGGATAAACACCGACGGATGTTTCCGCACTCAGCATCAAGGCATCCGCTCCATCAAAAACCGCATTGCCGACATCGTTGGCCTCGGCGCGGGTGGGGCGGTAATTGGTGATCATGCTTTCCATCATCTGCGTGGCGATGATGACCGGCTTCGCGGACACATTGCATTTTCTGACAATACGCTTCTGGATGACCGGCACTTTTTCCATGGGCATTTCGACCCCGAGGTCGCCCCGTGCCACCATGATCCCGTCGCAGGCGTCTATAACGGCGTCGATGTTGAGAACTGCCTCCGGCTTTTCGATTTTGGCCACTACGCGTGCGCCTTTGTCTGCGGCTTTGATGATGGATTTCAATTCAAGAACATCCTCGGCTTTTCTGACGAAAGAAAGTCCTATCCATTCCACATCGTGCATGAGTGCGAAATCCAGGTCGTGCCTGTCTTTTTCGGTGAGGCTTGGGAGAGAGATCGGAGTGTCGGGAAGATTGACGCCCTTGCGGGAGCTGAGGGGTCCTCCATGGACGACCACGGTGCTTACCCGCTCATCGCTCAGGATCTCCTTGACTTCCAGTTTGATTTTACCGTCATCCACCAATACGATATCGCCTACCCGAACGTCTTGGTGGAAATGGGGATACTTGATATATACCTCGCCTGCGCTTCCCGGAACTTCATGCTGGTTGAGGATGAAAGTCGCACCTTCCTTCAGTACGATGTCTTTTTCCAGTAGGTCGCCTATGCGAATCTTCGGTCCCTGCAAGTCGAAAAGGATGGCCACATGGGCGCCCAGTTCTTCGTTCAATGAACGGATCGTGTTGATGACCGAGGCCATCATGACATGGTCTCCGTGCGAGCTGTTGATTCTCGCCACATCCATCCCTGCCAGGATCATCTCACGAAGCGTATTGCGGTCCATGCTGGCCGGACCGATGGTGGCGATGATCTTTGTGCGGTTGTGGTTCACTATGCTCATAGGATTGGGGGGATGCTCTGTTTCGTCTTCTCCTTTTCAACAACGGGTTCCAATAACAGAAAGTTTTCAATTGAAGTCAGCTCATCCGTTTTAAGCGGCATGGCACTGCTGACGTTCCTGATGGATTGTATCTGACGGAGCACTACGCTTTCGGAGGTGTACCTTCCACGGTTTTTGATGACCAGGAAATAATCTGCATGTTTTACTTCAGGAATAAAGTGGCCGTTGGATCCCCGGTTTGCAATCAAGTAGAATTCCTCTTCGTCTTCGCTCAGGAAAAAAAAACGGGTGAACATGCCGGTGGAACCTTTTTTGTCAAGAATAAGCTCAAGGTCAGGTTGCCTGACCATGGATAACCCCAGCAGGTTGTTCAATTGGAAGCAAAGTTTGAAGTCACGCAGTGACGAGAAAATCGCTATCACCGTGAAGTCTAAATCCGGTGTAAAATCGAGCGTGAAGGACTGTTTTTTAGCCACCCTCAAAGGTAGCTCCGGTATGGTGTAGGGCTACGGTACGCTTTTAGAAATGAATCAACAATGCCTATGTTGGAAACCCTTTCTTCTTTGTGAAGGCAGTGTGAGTCGTCGATGAGCGATTGTCTGCTTACCTTCGCCACATGCTGCTCGACGATGATTTTTTCATGCGGTATGCCATCATGGAGGCCATGAAAGCATATGAAATGGATGAGGTTCCTGTTGGGGCAGTGGTTGTTTCAAACGGAAGGGTGATCGGGAAGGGGCATAATCTTGTCGAGAAACTCAATGATGTG
>JAULUX010000009.1:0-2612 GCA_032111385.1 Bacteroidia bacterium | reverse complement strand
TCTTGGGCATGAATCTTTGCATCCATTCCTTACGTACACCTGACCACAATCTAAAGCCAGAGGCTTTTTCCGGCTCCGAATTTCATCACCAATTGACCCGATTCTACCCTTTCGCATGACCATGGCATCTACCTTTCTGCTCATCGGCCTGATGTGGATCGTTTTCCGAGCTTACCTTTTCTCGGCAAGGCGTCTGAATATCTTCGATATCCCCAATTTCCGCAGTTCACACGAACAGATCACCGTGCGCGGTGCCGGTATCCTATTGCCCCTGGCCTGGATCGGCTTCTCGCTTGCAAACGGGTTCTTCCTGCCCTACTTCACCACCGGACTCTTCCTCATCGCACTGATCAGTTTCCTGGACGATATCCGCTCACGAACGATTGCGATTCGCGTAGGTGTTCACTTCGCCGCCATTGCACTGGCCATCTTTGAACTGTACTCGGACATCTCCCTTCCCTGGTACACGATTCCCCTGATGGCCGTGGTGTTTTTCACGACCATCAACATCGTCAACTTCATGGACGGTATCAATGGCATGCTGGGTATTCAGGGACTGGTGTTCCTCCTTTCCCTCATGGTGTACAAAAGCCGACAGGCTGACCTGGACTTCATGCTGGGTTTTCAAAGTCCGTTCCCCTTCCTGTTCGCCGCACTGGCGGTGTTCGGCTATTACAACTTCCGCAAAAAAGCACTCGTCTTTTCGGGCGATGTGGGCAGCATTTCCACGGCATTCATCATGATTTTTGTCATTGCCTGCACCGTATTGGGCATTTCACTTGTCACCCCTTCCACCGTACCCAACAGCATTACGGGAGAATTTGTGTTCAACGGATTCGATCTTCGCTACCTGTTGCTGCTTGGGGTATTCTATGTGGATGCCGGAGTGACCATTGTCCACCGGATGATCCTTGGTGAGAAGATCACATCCTCTCATCGCAAGCACCTGTACCAGTTCCTCGTGAACGAAATGAAGTGGCCTCACCTGGTGGTTTCTTCCATCTATGGCATTGTCCAGCTGGGACTCAGTCTGCTCGTGGTGCTTTACCAGCCCGGGAATGATGCAACGGTGGTCATTGGAGGTCTCTTGCTGGCCCTGTATGTCACCATCCGCATGCGGGTCATCCAGGAGATCGCTCGCCGTGAGCTTGTAACTACAGGCAAGGAAACTACCAATGCCGAGCTGAAAACACAGGATACTCCGATTCGGAAAACGAACGTGGCCCTTGCAGGTGGAAGTTCTCCGCTCCTGCCACTTGATTCCGTTTACAACCAGCAGAAAGTCGAATTGCACGCTATGGATTCACTTCCGGAGGAAGTCCAGGAAAAAGAACCGGTTGAGCAGGCTGATGTTCGCCGTAAAACGTTCGGCAAACTGAGTTCATCCACTTCTTTGCATTCCAATCGACTGCCTTACCGCAAGGAAGATTTCAATTCCCAGTCCTGATCCGTGGCCCTATCCGTTCACCTGATCGGCGGAGGCGGACTTGCCCGCGACATGATGGCTTGTTTTGGCACTCAGGTCGTTTTTGAGGGGATTTGGGACGATGGGTTAACACCGGGGAGCCTGGTCAACGGCATACCGGTCAAAGGCAATCTGGAGGCGCTTGAATCGGGCAAAGAACAACTCAATATCATCGTGGCCGTCGGGCGGACGGCGTTGCGGCGTACCATTTTCGAGCGCTTAAAAGCTGCGGGGCATCGTTTTCCTGTGTTGGTGCATGAGCGGGCTTATCTGGGCGATGCGGAGCGGATAAAGTTGGAGGAAGGTGTGGTGATCTTTCCGGATGCTGTACTTACAACTGATATTCAAATCGGAGCCAATACGTTGATCCATGTGGGATGTTCCCTGCACCACGATTTTGAAGCAGGAAGGCATTGTGTGATCATGCCGGGGAGTCGGTTTACGGGGGGAGCGAAACTGGGAGATGAGGTGTTTATTGCTCCGGGAACTGTTGTTGCTGGAGCAGAGAGGATTAGTTGATGATGTGGTGATAGGTGGAGTCAACCTTTACAGGTTTATTTTTAGTACCACCGTAAATTATACATCCGTTACTTAACCGCAACGTTCGCAAAGAAGAGCAACGGGCGCAGCGCCAATTCTGCAGAATATTTGTAGTCTTAAATAACTACCTCTCAATCCTTATCCGTTGCTTAACCACAGAGGGCTCAAAGAAGGCACAAAGGGCACAAAGCCCCCACCCTACCCCCTTCTATTTCAGCACAGCGGCTTTGCCGCTTACGCTATTCGTTGCAGTCATGAATGCAAGCAAGCTTGCTCATGTCTGCCCCGAATACCGTGCTTTACCGCATTCTGCGGAAAAGCTGTGCTGAATTTATTTATTGTAGAACTTCGGATCTTTCATTGATCCCGGCACCCGGAACGGGTGCACCAGTTGTAACTCAGAATCCTTTTCTAACCGGCACCCGGAACGGGTGCACCAGTTGCGACACGGATGCTGCATCGACACCGGCACCCTGAAAGGGTGCAATATCAATAGCTGCGGGAATAACCCAATTGACTCGGGGGGATTTCGATTCAATGACCGGAACTCCTTCCGCGGGGGGGGGATTTGATATAGCCTGCCCCCCCCTTTTGGATTTGTCAATCT
>JAULUX010000008.1:0-5547 GCA_032111385.1 Bacteroidia bacterium | reverse complement strand
GCAACCGATGCAACTGTTGAGGTCGATTCCCAGACCCCAGGCATGGTTCGGACGCTCAAAGCCGGGCGCCTTTTCTGTCGCCCAAAGATCCAGCTCTTCGGGAGTCTTGGGACCGTCCGGAGAAGCGATCAATTCAGGGTGATTGCCTGACTTGGGATCTTTCAGCCACGCGGCGAGTGTGGTTTCCTTTACGATCTCCCTGCCCATCATGGTGTGGTGGGTCTGGGTCGTAGCGATCTTATGATCGTCTTCTACGGTCTTGTTCGTGTTCACTCCGGTCGCGTAGTAACGCATTCCACCGTCGGCGATGCTGACAAAGGGAAATGCATTGAAACCGACGTTTTCTCCGGCCTTGCCACATTTTGTCCTGCCGTAACCCACTGCCGCGGCAATGGTCTCGTCGGCCATGGCGGGTTGATGCAGTACAGGACCTTTCACACTCACGTTGCCGACCTTCACTTCGATCACATTGCCCTGACGCCATCCCATCTTGTCTGCATAAGAGGGCAATACTGCAAAGTAATTGTCCCAGCACACTTTGGTGATCGGGTCCGGAAGCTCCTGTAACCAGGGATTGTTGGCCTGATTTCCATTTGCGATCCCGGTCTTTTCGTAGACAACGAGTTCAAGTCCGGCTGCAGGCTTTTGCAACTTCGATGCAGCAGCGTTCAAATCGGCAGAAAATGAAACGGCACCGCCCATGAAAAATCCGGCCTCGAACACACCGTCGCGCAGAGACTGGTTCCAGAAGGCATCAAAACTGCTGATACCCTTTTGCTGACCGTACATGGCAGAACGCCAGTGATCGCGCAGGTAGGTGTAATAGTCCGGTTGAGTGGCACCTGCCCAGCGGGCAATGCTTTCAGCGGCCTGACGTGTATCGAACAAAGGACGAATGGTAGGCTGTTGCAAACTGAAATGCCCTTTGTAAGGCTCAGCATCTCCCCATGATTCGAGGTAATGATGATCCGGACAGACATAATCACAAAGTGCGGCCGTCTCGTCTTCGCGATCTGAGAGAGATACCTTCAATGCCACTTTGGAAAGGAGCTCTTTGAACCCGGCAGCGGCAGGCATGGAATACACCGGATTCGAGTTCCAAAGGATTACGGCTCCGACCTTTCCGTCGCGCATGTCGCCGAGCAATTTTGCTACCGAGGCGTCGTCGCTGGATTTCAACAGACAAGCACGCTCCAGGTCGATCGTTGTACCATAGTTGCCCAACAGGTGATTGATGGCATTCACCATCACCTGTTCGTTGGAATCGTTGGAGCCGCTCACAACGAGGGATTTACCCTTAGCGGCAACAAGTTGGTCAGCGACTGCTTCGAGCTTTTTATCAAGCGGCGTGGAAACGGCCTGTACCGAAGTCCCGCCTAACCTCGATGCGATTTTGTTATACAAAGACGCTACGATAGCGGATTGTTGACTGGGCTTGATCTTGTGTCGCTCGTCGGCATTGGCACCTGATAGCGAAAGGATGGCCTCGAACTGGTGGTGCTTGGAGAGAGTACGCTTACCGTTGCGCAGTTTTCGGGTTTCACCATATTGCCGTGTGAACTCGATCGGTGAAAGCCAGTTGGCCAAAAAGTCGGCATTGAAGCTGACGATGACTTCGGACTTATCGAAATGATAGGTGGGAATCGCTGAACGACCGAAAGAAAGCTGATTGCCACGGATGAGGCCCGAATAGGATACGGGGTCGTAAACTACATGCGTTGCAGTTGGATACTTGGCAATAAGATCGGCTAAAGCTTTCTTGGCGGTAGGACTCACCAAAGAGGAGGAGATCACAGCGATCTGCTTTCCTGCAGCGGCCTGTGCCTGGAGTCCTGCGGTGATTTTGGAATCGATCGTATTCCAGTCACTGGTTTTGCCACCTGCTGATGGCTGGCGAAGACGTGCACTATCGTAAAGGCTGAGTACGGAAGCCTGAACACGAGCGTTGGTGGCACCCTTGGTTATACCTGAAAGATCGTTCCCTTCGATCTTGATCGGACGTCCTTCACGGGTTTTGACGAGTACACTGCAGTAATCGTTTCCATCGGCAAAAGTGGAAGCGTAATAGTTCGGTACGCCAAGGGTGATTTCCTCCGGCTTAACGACGTAAGGAATAGCCTTCTTTACCGGAGCTTCGCAAGCGGCAAGAGAAGCAGCCGCCACACTAAAGCCTAAAAACTTCAGGAAATCCCTGCGGGAGGTGGAATCACCGGAGTCGGCTTTTTTTCCAAGCGCCTCGTCCAGGGGCAAATGCTCGAAGAACTCATTGTCGCGCAACCGCGCGAATTCGGGATCATTGTTGAGCTCTTCAACACCTTTCCAATAACGTTTCTCCATAACGGTCTGGGTGATTATACCGGTTTTTGTAATTGGGTCCTTTCAGATTCAGTAATCAATAGTGACAACGTGCGCACTCCGTACCTCCGAGTTTCTCTACGGTCAGCTTGACATCGCCGCCATACTGCTCCTTGAGTTTTTCGTGGTATTCTTTCGAATAGTAACCGTTGCCTTCCATCTTGACGGGAGTATCGCGGTGACACTGGATACACCAGCCCATGGTGAGGGGGGAGAACTGCTTCATGGTCTCCATCTCCTCAACGGGACCGTGACAAGTCTGACATTCGACACCACCCACTTTGGTATGCTGTGAGTGATTGAAATAAGCGTGATCGGGCAGGTTGTGAATCCGTGTCCACTCAATAGCCTTTTGTTTACCGGTATACTGCTGCTTGTCCACATCCCAACCCACTGCAGCATAGATCTTACCGATCTCTTCGGTACCATACTGCGGACCCTTCTTCACATACTTGTGGCAATTCATACACAGGTTGGGTGAAGGGATTCCTGCGTTCTTTGACTTTTCGGCGCCGCTATGGCAATAACGGCAATCGATTTTATTCTGTCCAACGTGCAACTTGTGAGAGAACTTGATGGGTTGATCGGGTGCGTAGTCCTGCTGAATGCCAATTCCGGCCAACGTGTTCCAACCTTCGACACTTCCCCAGACACCCGCAATGAGCACGAGCACAGCTATCAGCTTCTTGTTGCCGCGGACCCACTGCTTCACACCCGCTTTGCCCTCGAGGATCACCGGCTCCGGTACTCCATCACGTTGGTTGACTACGCGCTGCAACCCCTTCTGCACACGGTTCAGGATGGCGAAAAGAGCGATTAGAAGAACCAATACCAGCGTCAATGTCAGCGGGAAGTTGTCCTTTTCTTCAGCGGCTGCGGCTGCATCACCTCCACCTGCCGCAGCAGGAGCTGCAGGAGCGGCTTCACTTTCGGCCTTGATATATGCTATTACTGCCTTGACCTCATCGTCGGACAGGTTGAAAGAAGGCATCAGGACCTTATTGTACTGCTCGTAGACTTTTACGGCCTGGGCATCGCCAGCCTTGACCAGCGATTGTGAATTCTTGATCCACTTGATCAGCCAGTCCTCTTTGTATTTGGTGTGGACATTCTTCAGTCCGGGACCCACCACCACATCTTCGCCGACGACGTGACAGGCTGTACAATTCGCCTTGAACAACGCCTCGCCGTTAGGCTGAGCGGTGACAGTAGTGGACGCCATCCAGAACAAGGAAAAGACCAAAAGCCTGGTAATCAATGGCCTGTTTCGGTTTGAACGCATAGTGCTTAGAGGTTGATCGTTTCGGTTTGGACCTCATCATTTTACCAAAAGGTGACAATGAGGTTATTTTTCCCGCGGCCAAATTTAGCGGAAACTGTATTTCGTTCCTCTAAGTGCTGAAAAAATCAAGAAAGGATCTTTTATTTAGCAAAACTCAGACAATCAATGTTTTGAGTAAAAACAGCAATTTCTTGGAGCTTGGAAAGCAGAAGAAAGTCATCTATCCATCTGAATTTCAATTCATAAAATACAGAACGGGGTGTAGATGGGTTTAATTGAATAACCGGTAGCGCATAACCGTGAGTTGAACCACCGCACCGCCTCTTCAGCATGGAATTCACGAACTTTGCCGGTATGAGCTCAAGGATAGCTTTTACACTTGCCATTTGGGCCGGAGTTTTGTTCGTA
This sequence comes from Bacteroidia bacterium, assembly GCA_032111385.1. Lineage (GTDB taxonomy): Bacteria > Bacteroidota > Bacteroidia > AKYH767-A > OLB10 > JAJTFW01. Next base: position 1,502 of record JAULUX010000008.1, on the reverse strand, counting down.
GAAACCTGTTGGGCGCAAACCGATTCAACCACATTGAAAGCAAACCGGTTGGTCGAGAAGCACAAGAAAATCAACGTGCTGAAGCGAACCATGCCGGGCTACCGGATCCAGATCTATTTTGGCGATCAGCGACAACAGGCGATGGAGATGAAATCAACTTTTCAGTCTGCACATCCGGGTACCGCTGCATACGTAATGTACCAACAGCCGCATTTCAAGGTCAGGGTCGGGGATTTCAAGACACGGCTGGAAGCGACAGGATTTCTCTCCAGGATGAAAGGCGAATTCAGTCAGGCATTCATCGTGCCTGACGAAGTGAAGCTGCCTGACCTTTAAGCAGGCAGGCACACGAATCGCATTTTTAAATGGCCTGGTGATTGAACGGTTGCAAAACCAATTCACTGACCACACCGGATGACGGTTGTTGACAAAGGTACCAGATGGCCCTGGCCGCATCTTCAGGCTTGATCATCTTATCACGCTGCACACGCATATCGATCGTGTCCCAAAAGGCGGAATCCACTCCGCCCAAAAACACCTCGGATACCCGAATTTCAGTACGCTTCAATTCTTCCCTTACGGATTTAATAAAACCGTTCAGCGCATATTTGGCGGCTGCGTAAACCGATGCACCGGCCATCGGTGTTTTACCCAAAACACCTGGAATGTTGATCACCAACCCCTTGCCTGAATTTTTCATCGGGGGCAGGAACTCCTTCATCAGATGAAAGAAACTGTAGAAATTGGTCTCCATGGAGGTTCGAAGATCCTCTTCTGTCAATTGCTCCAAGGGCTTAATGATTCCAATTCCGGCCGCGTGAATAATAATGTCGAGCTGGGGCGTAAGCTTGTGCACCTTTTCCGCCATGGTTTTAACCGATCCGGACAATCTTAAATCGGCCGGAAAAATACGTTCAGGTGGAACTGCACAGGTGGCTGCAACATCCGTCAAACGCTGTGAATCCCGTCCGCTGAGGTAGAGGATCGCACCACTTGAGTGCAATTGAACGGCAAGTGCTCGGCCGATGTCGCCACTGGCTCCTGTGATCAATATGTGTTTGCCTTTGATCTTATCCATGGCCTTTAAACAACCCTCAAGCAGAAATGTTCAGAAGTCGTGAAGTGAATAGGTCAGCAAAGCCGAAATTCACCCACCATTGAGTGTAAGGATGATCCGCCGGACATGCTTAATCGGCTTCCTCTGCTGTTGACTTTGTTTCTTATCAACAAACACTCTGTTTTCGCCATTTCCAAAAAGAGCCTTTTTAAGATTTTTTTGCCAAACGTGTCATCAAGCTTGCCAACACATGATGCGTGTTGGCCTAATTTACAATTTATCCCCCTTTTCAAATTGCCTGGTTTGTTAATAAAGCCGGCCATACTGTTAAAAATCATAAACTACAGTACAACTACAGACCGCTAACATTGCGCAAGAATTATGAGGTTTATTGAATTGACCTCTGTTGTGTTTTAGAACTAATCAATATTCAATTATCGAAAAA
>JAULUX010000007.1:0-6061 GCA_032111385.1 Bacteroidia bacterium | reverse complement strand
GTGACGGTGAAATTGTTGGTTTTTATAGATTATGTGCGGTTGAGAAGAAGGATTTGATGATGTGGTGATTTGATGATGCGGTGAGATGATGATGTGGTGAGATGGTGCGCCCCCCTGCCCCGGATGAGTGGTAGAATATGGTTTTTAGATTTTTATTTCTCGGGAATTACCTGAGCACCTGACCAATGAATTACGGCTCTATCAATCCATGGATATTTTAATTTCCTTTATCATTGATAATTCTATCCAGATGATCGACCATCTGCTTCCAAACTGCTTCAGCTGTTTCGAGATCGACTCCTGCCTTTGCAGCTAGTTTGGGAATGTCAGGTTGAATTCGAGAATTGTATGAATCACGGGCGATTTCTATAAATCGATTGATGGCATCCAGTTCTTCACTATCCTCTTCAGCTTCCTGTTCGGATTCGAACAAATCCGCATAGGGGTTCAATTGTATCTTGCGTTGTATGATGTCCTCAGCTGTCGTCAACATCGAATGGGTTACGACCAGATCCGCCTCCGGTTCAATCTGAAGGCCTGCTTTTATCAGGCTTCTGGTGAGAAATTCAAATCCCAGTTCGGTGGAAGCCGACCGCACAAGCTGTTTCTTCTTGTCATTGTAGTAGGCGACGGCATAATGAGGGAATTCATCAAAGCCTTTTAGGCGCAGTCGTTGTATAGCCTTGGTCTTTACCGTTGAAAAATCGAATTCAAGTTTCTCAACTGGAAGAGATGAAATCTGATCCACAGACTGATGGGTCAACAACTCATGACCCCTGGAAGTCAAAATGGGTTTGGTAGATCCGATGGCCAACAATAGAAAAGGGAAAGGACTCCTGTCGATGGTTTTATTGAAATCGCTTTCATCGTAGAGGCTTGGGTTCAGGATGGAAGCAAAAAAGAACAAGTCATCCCATGTGAAACTCTTTAAAGCAATAATACTTCCAAATGTCTGAAAACAATGACCATTGAAAGAGATCAGGTTCAACCATAGCCGTGGCATTGAACCACCAAGATCCTGCAATGTTTGCCTTGTTCCGGGCGAATACAACAAATACTTGATATCGTTGATCTCATCCGCCATCTCAAAAAAATCTGGCGCAGGTTCTTCGACTATCCTGGCAAAGCTGAACATCCATGGGTGAGTCGCCTGCCATTCAAGGAATTTCAACTGGTCGGCAGGCAAGCGCTGGATTTCCTGCCTCTTCAAGTACTTGAGAATAAACCCCTCCTGACGAAAAACCCTGTAGGCAATGACGGTGGCATTGAAATAATTGATGACGGACTCAGGCAGTTCGCGAATTACCTGCTTGTATTTTTTCAGGTTGTCTTCAATTTCCTTGGCGATATTGTCCCGTTCGGCGGCGTAATACATGAGGTATTCATCGAAAACCGCCTTGCTCAATGCGGAATTCGCCAAACAGTGGTCTTTGATCTTTTCGAAGTTCGGTTTCATGTGTCCCCCTAAAGTAAAAGTAAGTTTCAAATGTGAAAAAGCCAATGGATAGCATACAAGCCGACCATTCGTAATCAGACATCAAGCCGAGAAGGTAAGTTTCAGCCCTACCCATGACCAAAAATGATTTTGAAAAAGTGTTTAATTAAAGATCATCCAGAAGGATGGTTAGACCGGGAAATATTGAACCATCGGCCTGTCACCTCAATATCAGGCTTCTGCTACACTCTGCAACCGAATTATCAAATTATCCAATATTATCCAATCCTCAAATCACTCAGGAACGTCACAAAATCATCCTGGATGGCTTGTCCTTTGTCTTTGTTGTACCAGGTGTGGAGGTTTTCGGAGATGATCTCTTTGGTGAGTGTAGTGTCTTTCTTCAACTCGGCGAGTCTGGCAGCTATGGATGCAGGCCGAGGTCCCCATGTTCTTAGGACAGTTCCATCGTTCAGGTCGTACAGGACGGCTTTCGGAATGGAACGAGTACCGTTAGTGAGAAAGTGATCCATCCATTCCAGATGGGCATCACGCAGCAGGTAAGTCACCTGCAGCCCCTCGCCTGCCGCCTCCTGCATCTTGTTGATCCAGGGTACGATCTGAGCAGCATCGCCACACCATCCCTCAGTGAAAACCAGGAGTCCCCTGGGATTGGTTTGCAAAGCGTGCAAAAGCACGATCAAATCAGGTCTTAAAACTTCCGTTTTTTCAATGCGCCGCATCCTTTGTCGGTTCAGCCGGGCATAGTTGACCAACTCGGAATCTTCCTGCCCCCCGGTGGTTTTTCCTTCCTCTAACAGACGGTCGATGAGTGTACAATAGGTCGCATAATCCAGTCCGTGAGTGCGCAGATGATCGAGGTCGAGTTTTTCCATGTAAGATTCGGGCAAAAGTAGCTTGTATTCCATTTGAAGTTAACCCGAACTTATGTTTTCACGTACACGGGTATCGCTATGGCATCAAAAAGTAAACACCGCCCATTAACCGCCCTCCTGTTGACAATTGCTGTCAACGGACTTCTTCAAACTATTCAGGCACAGCCGACGCTTGCACCTGCTCCCGGTTCATCCATCCTTCGCAGCGAAGTGTTCTACACGCAATACCGCAGTGTTTTCGACATGGATGGCGAACTCCGACCCGTGCAGCAAACCTCTCACTCCGGAATCAATTTACAATCGGAAACCGGACTACACCGCCGGTGGACCTTGCTGATCCAGGCACCCGTGCTTATTGTAAACGGCGTGAAGGGCGAACCCGATTACGTCGGCGGTTGGGTAGAACAACAGATAGGCGTTCGCGATATGATCCGTGTGCGGAAGCCCGGTGATATCGAATGCGGTATACGGTATGGGTTTCTTGAGAGCAAGAACACCTCAGCAGGTTTCAGCCTGATGCAAAGTCTGGGCACAGCCTACAGGGCGCCTTCCCCCTTCCTCAATACCGGATTCGCCGATTTCAATACACGGATCCGTTTCGATGTTCAGCACCACCGGATGCACTGGTTCGGTCGTACCTACATGGCCTTCAACAACCGGAACAATGGGAATGGGGATGAGTTCCATGCCGGACTCAACCTGAACATGGTTTTGGTGCCGTCAATACGCATCGACTGGAACCTCAGGGGGTATTACAACTTCGAGAATGGTGATTCGCCACAAAAACTCTATCAGAGCGGACTTTTCCACCAGGATGCCGCCCTGATATCGACAGGGGCTGAATTGCAATACCAACCCATGCGGGAGATCCAGTTTTTCACCGGAATCGATTTCCCGATCCGCGGACAGTACATCCATGCCGGAACGGTTTGCAGGGCAGGTGTCACCGTTCGCCTCGGCAAGGATCGTTTTCCGGTCGCCCCGGACCGTTTCAGCTCGAAATCATTTCAACGGAAGGACAAAGGGAAGACCCTCCTCAAAGACGCCCCCCAGGCCAGCCGCACGGGCAAATGAAACGCAAATGAATTCACAGCTGAATGTGTAACGATGGTACCCGTTCCTGTCGTTCTATTGGGCACAAACGATGCATATTTGTACCGTTAAACGTCCAACCCAGTAACCGGTAAACCCATGAACCCGACGAAAAAATTCCTGTCTATCCTCCTGTTCCTGACTACCGCCCTTCTGTTCCGGACCGATTCGGCTCAGGCTGGTCCCTCCGGTTACGAGATTCGGATCAAGATCGAAGGCCTTCGCGACTCACTGGTCCACCTTGCGAATTACTATGGCGACAAACAATACCTGAAAGATTCAGCGTATTGCGATGCCCAGGGACAGGTCGTCTTCAAAGGCGATACGGCTTTGCCGGGTGGGATCTACCTGTTTGTTTTCCCCAACAAGACCTATTTTGAATTGCTGATCGACAAGGAACAGCAATTCAGCATGGAATGCCAGATGGACAATGTGGTGCCTACCATGCGGATCAAAAATTCAGAGGACAATCGTCTCTTCTACGAGTATCTCCGCTTCATCCAGGAACAGAGCAAGCAGGTGGAACCGCTGCGAGCACAGCGCAGGTCGCTGGCAGAAAAAAATGAGAAGACCGATGCCGTCGATGCCCAGATCAAAGTCATCGATACCCGCGTGGCCGACTACAAGAAAAAATTCAGCGCCGATCACCCCGGCACGTTGCTGGCTGCCATCTTCATGGCCTCCGACGAGCCACAAGCGCCGGAGCTGCCGAAGAAGGCAGACGGATCTCCCGATTCAGCATTCCTCTACTACTACGTCAGGGACCACTTCTTCGACCAGTTCGACCTTGCCGATGAGCGCCTGCTAAGGACGCCGGTTTACCACAGCAAGCTCAATTTCTATGTCAAGAACATGCTCATCCAGATTCCCGATTCACTCTATGGAGCCTGCGACATGCTTGTCAAAAGAGCAGAGGGAAACAAGGAGACCTTCAAGTACATGGTGTGGTTCCTCACCAACTACTACGAAACCGCCAACATCATGGGACTCGATGCCGTTTTCGTACACATGGTGAACAACTATTACACGAAGGAAAAAGCCTATTGGGTGGATGATGCCACGTTATACAAGATCCGCGACCGGGCACGTATCCTCGGCCCCATCCTGATCGGGAAGAAAGCCAAGAACCTGACCCTTCAGGATTCCACCGGTACATTACAGGCGCTCCACAGCATCAATTCCCCGATCACCATCCTTTATTTCTGGGATCCGGATTGCGGGCACTGTAAGAAAGCCACTCCCAAGGTTTGGGCCTATTACAACAGGGTGAAAAGCAAAGGCGTGCAGGTTTTTGCAGTTTGTACCGAAGTGGAGATGGACAAGTGGAAGAAGTTCATCCAGGAGCACACACTCGATTGGATCAACGTGTGCGACCCGAAGTTGCAGAACAATTTCCGGGAGGAGTTCGACATCAAGACCACACCGCAGATCTTCATCCTCGATAAGGACAAGAAGATCATTGCGAAAAAGATCGACGAGGACAACATGGAGAAGATCGTGGATCGGGAACTGGAGATGTTGCGCGGGAAAAAGTGATTTGATGATGAGTCGATTTGATGATCAAGTCGATTCTGTTCTTTGATATTAAATCCAACTTTACTACCGCTTCCGTTATTTAACCGCAGAGACCGCGGAGAAGGCGCGGAGAGCGCAAAGCCCCCCCAGTGTTATGATAGCACAGCGGCTTTGCCGCTAACGGTATTCGTTGCAGGCATGATTGCAAGCATGCTTGCTCATGCATGCCCCGAACACCGAGCTTTACCGCATTCTGCGGCAAAGCTGTGCTGAACCAGCGTTTATCAAAACCCCGATACTAGAATGGGAATGATGGAACTTACCAAACGCAGCAACTTTGGTGCTAACGGCATTTGATGCAGTCCTGGCTGAAAGCAAACTTGCTCATGCCTGTCCCGAACACCGTGCTTTACCGCATTCTGCGGCAAAGCTGTGCTGAACCAGCGTTTATCAAAACCCCGATACTAGAATGGGAATGATGGAATACTATGACAAACGCAGCAACTTTGGTGCTAACGGCATTTGATGCAGTCTTGGCAAAGAGCAAGCTTTACTCATGCCTGCCCCGAACACCGTGCTTTACCGCATTCTGCGGCAAAGCTGTGCTGAACCAGCGTTTATCAAAACCACGCTACTAGAATGGGAATGATGGAACTATGCCAAACCCAGCAACTTTGGTGCTAACGGAATTTGATGCATTCGTGTCTGAAAGCAAACTTGCTCATGCCTGCCCCGAACACTTCGACCGGTTCTTATTGAGATACGCCCAGCAAAGGAATCCTCAAATCACAAAATCGTGAATTCGGTGCGGCGGTTGGCAGCTCTGCCTTCTTCGGTATCGTTGGTGGCTACCGGTTTGGTATCTCCGTAACCTTTGGCTGAAAGTCGGGAAGCGGTAATCCCTTTTGACACCAGGTAATCCATCACGGCACGCGCACGGTTTTCGGAAAGCTGTTGATTGGCCTTCTTGTCACCGGTGCTGTCGGTATGTCCTCCGACTTCTATGCGGACCTGAGACTGACTGCGGAGAAATTGCACCAGGCGATCCAGCTCACTGGATGACTCCGGTTTCAGCGTAAACCGGTTCACATCAAAGAAAATGTTCTTCAGCACCACTTTCTCC
>JAULUX010000006.1:4207-13100 GCA_032111385.1 Bacteroidia bacterium | reverse complement strand
AACCTACAACCTACTACCTACTACCTACAACCTACAACCTACAACCTACAACCTACAACCTACAACCTACAACCTACAACCTACAACCTACAACCTACAACTTAGAACTTAGAACAACCCCGTGATCCCCGTGTAATTATGCGGCGTAACGGCCCGTAGTTCCGCTTTCACCCGCTCGTCAACGGCTAATTCTTCTATGAAAATGCGTATACTGTCTGCACTGATCTTCTCGCCGGTGCGGGTAAGGGCTTTCAAGGCTTCGTAGGGCTTGGGGAATCCTTCTCTTCTTAGGATGGTCTGCAAGGCCTCGGCAACCACCGCCCAGTTGTCAGATAAGTCCTCTTCGATGGCATTTCGGTTCACTTCCACTTTTCCGAAACCCTTCAACAGCGATTTGCAGGCGATCAGGGTGTGGGCAAAGGGGACTCCCACGTTGCGCAGTACTGTTGAATCGGTGAGGTCACGTTGCAGCCGGGAGATAGGCAACTTGGCCGATAAATGTTCGAACAGTGCGTTGGCCATTCCCAGATTGCCCTCTGCATTTTCAAAGTCAATGGGATTCACTTTGTGCGGCATCGCCGATGAACCCACTTCATTGGCCACTACTTTTTGGGTGAAGTAGTTCATGGAGATGTAAGTCCATACATCACGCGATAGGTCGATGAGGATGGTGTTGATCCGCTTCATGGTGTCGAACAAGGCGGCCATGTTGTCGTAGTGCTCGATCTGGGTGGTGTAGGGCGAACGTTTCAGTCCCAGACGCTCTACAAACCGGTCGCTGAAGGCTATCCAGTCGATGTTCGGATAGGCGACAGCGTGGGCATTGAAGTTGCCGGTTGCTCCTCCGAATTTGGCGGAATAAGCGATGGTGCTCAGCAATTCGAGCTGCGTCTGCAGGCGGTGATGGAACACGTAGATCTCTTTTCCCAAGCGGGTAGGGGAGGCCGGTTGTCCGTGCGTCCGGGCCAGCATGGGGATGTCCGCCCACTCGCGGGCGAGGATCAGGATCTTTTCCATCAACGCTTTGATGGCCGGCAAATAGACCTGCATATTGGCTTCGCGCAGGCTCAGGGGAATAGCCGTGTTGTTGATGTCCTGGGAGGTGAGTCCGAAGTGGATGAACTCGATTTCGTCTGCCAATCCGGCTTCGCTGAATTTCTCTTTCAGGAAGTATTCCACCGCTTTCACATCGTGGTTGGTGGTCTTCTCCAGTTCCTTGATGCGCAATGCGTCGGCGTGACTGAATCCGTTGTAAAGGCCTCGCAGACTGTGTAGACGTGTTTCGTCGAGGGGCTTGAGTCCGGGCAGTGGCAACTGGCACAACTCGATGAAGTACTCCACTTCCACCATTACCCGGTAGCGCATCAGTGCTTCTTCCGAAAAGTACAACGCGAGCTCTTTGCACTGTCCGCGGTAACGGCCGTCGATGGGGGAGATGGCGTTGAGGGGATGGAGGTTCATCGTATGGTTGATGGAATGGGTGTTGTAGATGATTCGGTTGAGTTTCTGTGATCAGTAACGGTAGGCTTAGCCGATGATCGCCTCCTTGGCGATTTTCTTGACCAACCCTTGCAGCACTTTTCCGGGACCCACTTCGGTGAAAATCGTTGCTCCGTCGGCCACCATACGCTCGACACTCTGCGTCCACCGAACCGGTGCGGTCAGTTGGGCGATGAGGTTCGCACGTATCTCGGCGATATCGGTATGGGGTTGGGCCGTGGCATTCTGGTAAATGGGGCAGGAGGGCGTGGAGAAGGTGGTGGATTCGATGGCAGCGGCCAGGCGTTCGCGAGCGGGTTCCATCAAGGGACTGTGGAATGCTCCCCCAACAGGCAAGAGCAGTGCACGCTTGGCTCCCGCTGCGGTCATGGCTTCGCAGGCGGCTTTCACGGCATCTACTTCACCGGATATGACCAGCTGTCCGGGGCAGTTGTAGTTTGCTGCTACCACGGTTCCGGCTATACCCGTACAGATCTCTTCTACCTTGGCATCGTCGAGAGCCAGTATGGCGGCCATCGTGCCCGGTACGGCTTCGCAGGCGGCCTGCATGGCGTTGGCACGTTCCATCACCAGCTTGAGTCCGTCGGCGAACGAAAGTGTGCCATTGGCGACCAAAGCGGAAAATTCGCCAAGCGAATGGCCGGCGACCATGTCGGGTTGGAAGTTTTCGCCCATCACACGTGCCGCAATCACCGAGTGGATGAAGATGGCAGGTTGGGTTACCTTGGTCTGCCGCAGGTCTTCATCCGTGCCTGTAAACATGAGGTCAGAAATGCGGAAGCCCATGATGGTATTGGCCTCTTCAAAGAGGTCCTGAGCTTGGTTGCTGTTTTCGTATAACTCCTTTCCCATACCGGGAAACTGGGAGCCTTGTCCGGGGAAGATGTATGCTTTCATTCGGTTGTCGGTTGTCAGTTGTCAGATAAACGGTCCCTGAGCTTGCGGTCCCTGAGCTTGTCGAAGGGTCGAAGGGTCGAAGGGCGGTTGGGCGGTTGTCAGTTGTCAGATAAACGGTCCCTGAGCTTGTGGTCCCTGAGCTTGTCGAAGGGTCGAAGAGTCGAAGGGTGGTTGTCAGTTGTCAGTCGTAGGTTGTCGGTTGTCAGATAAATGGTCCCTGAGCTTGCGGTCCCTGAGCTTGTGGTCCCTGAGCTTGTCGAAGGGTCGAAGGGTCGAAGGGTCGAAGGGTCGAGGTGCGGTTGCCTGTTTGCTATTATTGGTCCCTGCGCAGACGCCTGTCCGCCATGGCGGATCGAAGCAAAGGAAGTATGTTGTTGAGTCACTATCTGCGCCAAATTATATTGTCGAACAATCTCCTCAAATCCCTTGCCTGCGGATGAGCGAAATGAATTCACTTCGTGTTCTGTCGTTTTCGAATTCGCCGGTGAAGGCGGAGGTGGTGGTGATGGAGTTCTGCTTCTGTACGCCGCGCATCTGCATGCAGAGGTGCTGGGCTTCGATCACTACGGCTACGCCCAGAGGTTGCAATGTCTCCTGGATACAGTCGCGGATCTGGGTGGTGAGGCGTTCCTGCACCTGCAGACGGCGCGAGAAAGCGTCCACCACACGGGGGATCTTGCTGAGTCCGACAATGTAACGGTTTGGGATATACGCCACATGTACCTTGCCAAAGAAGGGCAGCAGATGGTGCTCGCACAGGCTGTAGAGTTCGATGTCCTTCACGATGACCATCTGTTGGTAGTCCTCCCGGAACTTGGCCGAATTGAGGATGCCAACGGGGTCCAGGTCGTAGCCGTGTGTGAGGAACTGGATGGACTTGGCAGCACGCTCGGGTGTCTTTGCCAGTCCTTCGCGGTCGGCTTCTTCACCCACCTCCAGGAGGATCCCCTTGTAGAAATTCGCCAGGCGCTCGATCTGATCCGTGTTGTAGAGGTCGAGTTTCTGGTAACCGTCAAGTTCTTCTCCCTCGGGAATGTCCTTGTGATGGGTGCTCATGGGGTCAGCCGCCGTAATACTCGGCGTAGTTGTTTTCGGTTTCGGTGAGCTTGATGCAGTGCAAGTGACAGCCTTTATCGAGGATGGGTCCTTCCAGCTCTTTCCAGATGGCGATGGCCAGGTTCTCGGTGGATGCAAGAATGCCCCGCATGAAGTCCACATCGATGTTGATGTTGCGGTGATCAAGTTTGTCGATGATCCGCTCCTTGATGAGCTGGCTGAGGTATTTGAGGTCGATGACGAAACCGGTTTCCGGGTCGACATGGCCTTTGACGGTGACGAACAGCTGGTAATTGTGTCCATGCCAGTTCGGATTGGAGCATTTTCCAAACACCTCCAGGTTCTTTTGATCGTCCCAGTCGGGGCGTGCCAGCTTGTGGGCGGCATTGAATCGTTCTCTTCGCGTAATGAATACCATGTTTTTCAAGGGGTTAGGCTTGGACCCAACACTATACAAAAATAGGGGATTTTCCCTCTGCGAATACTGATTTTCATGCTCGGCTCGACTATTTTTACAGAGTGAATTCCTCCGGTCGTGTTTTGTGGGTGGCGGCTACCTCCGCCGAGGTGAATGTGTTGGGGTGTTCATTCTCCGGTTCGGGTTGGTTTCGTGACCAGCCCCGCGATGGGCACGATGTGCTGGTGACCGGTGTGGGTATGACAGCCACTGCCTACCACCTGGGTCGTATTCTCGAGCGCGAATCATACCGGCTGGCCATCAACATCGGCCTGGCCGGGACATTTCATCCCGAGCAGATTCCCATTGGAACGGTGGTGGAAGTGGTTTCCGATTCCTTCGGCGATATGGGCGCGGAAGACAAAGAAGCCTTCCTGGACGTGTTTGATTTGGGTTTGACCTCCCCCGATGAACCTCCTTTCCGTGGTCGAAAGGTTTTTGCTTCCGGCTCGCATGGAGCAGAAAGCCGGTGGCCTCTGGTCAATGGGGTCACTGTCAATACCGTTCATGGTCACGGTCCTTCCATCGATATGTTTCAAAACCGATGCGATGCCTTGGTCGAAAGCATGGAGGGAGCAGCTTTTTTCTACTCATGCGCCTTGGCTGGTGTTCCTTCCCGGCAGATCAGGGCCATTTCGAATGTTGTCGAGCCCCGGAACAGGTCCGCTTGGAAATTGTCCGAGGCGCTTTCTGCGCTGGAGAATTTCCTGTTCAGGTATCGCGATGACCTGCTTTGACTACCGAATGCTCGCCGTGCAGTAAATGACAACGCCTCGTTGATAACTTCAATTCGCCAGTAGGCGATACCGCATGGCGGAGGTCGAATTTTGCTTGGTCATGTCCCGCTTTCCAACTCCGGTCCTTCGAGTAGGACTTTGTTTCCTGCTTGTTTTCATTTTACGGCCCGGCCCGGTTGCCGGGAATGGTAACACTTCGCGCGTGAAAAGGGCCCGCCCCGACACCGTGCAGGCTCCCATTGAAGTGGTTTTTTGCCTCGACCTGAGCGGAAGTACCAACGGAGTGGTCAACGATTTACGCGATCAGTTCTGGCTTATCGTCAATGCCGTGCAAGCCATTCGGCCGCACAGCGAACTGCGTATGGGGCTCGTGGGTTTTTCGAGGCCGAGTTTCGGAAAAGAGAACGAATACGTGCGTCTGCTTTGTCCGATCACCCCAGAACTTGATCAGGTGCAGGCGGAACTGTACAGGCTGAGGCCTTTTATCGAAAAAGGGGATCAATACGTTGGCGCGGCATTGAAGGTGGCGATTGGGGATTTGCGCTGGTCGTCTATGCCCGGAGCGTCCAGGATGGTTTTCCTGGTGGGCAACGGCATGGTTCAGTCCGATGGCTACGATTTCGTGAAGTTCAGTGAGCAGGCGCGCTTGAAAAACATCCGCATCCACACCCTGTATGCCCGGCGCACCTACAATCTCTTCAAGGAGCTGCCCGGATGGAAGAGAATTGCCAGTATATCTGGCGGACGAAATACCGATTTTCGGGTAACGACCCGCGATTCAATCACGGTATGGCCCTCCGAGCCCGATAGCCAGTTGCGCGTACTGAACGATCGATACAATGAAACACTGTTATGGTGTAAATCCGACAGCGCACAGTTTCACAGAGCCCTGCTGATTGCGGATTCAGGGGCGTATAACTCATCCTCCGAAGCCTGGCATCATCGGTTGTACTACAAGACAGGTCAAGGGTTTTTGTCGCGACTGATCACTTGCGAAGACCATCCACTGGATGGTGTTTTCACCTCGAACGATGCGGACGGCGCCGCTTTCGAGGAGAGAAAGAAGCGTGATTGTGAAATTGTGCAGCAGCGTACGAGGCTCCAAGGGGAGATCAGGCGAAAATTGCCAGCAGATAATTTCGATGAACTGGTTCGACGTTACCTGAAGGGCTCTCTGCGGGAGGAGGAAATCCTGCACCGTTGCATCATCCGGATCCTCTTCGCCGAGTTGGGGTCTTATCCCTGAAAAGAGGGAAATTGCATCCGGGATCAGTCCTTGAACTGGCCGATGACGGTGACGCCTCCCGTGGTCTTGTCTCCGATCTTCACTTTCAACTCTGTGCCAAGAGGCAGGAAAAGGTCGACCCGTGATCCGAATTTGATGAATCCGAGTTCCGCACCCTGTCGGATTTTATCGCCCTCGTGCGGGTAATAAACGATGCGGCGTGCAAGTGCTCCGGCGATCTGACGGAGAAGCAGAGAATACTTTCCTTCTTTCTCCAGCACAACTGTTGTACGCTCGTTGCTGGTACTGGCCTTGGGGTGCCAGGCCACGAGGTATTTCCCCTGATGGTAGCGCAGGTATTTCACCACTCCTGAGATGGGGTACCAGTTGACGTGTACGTTCAGAGGCGACATGAAAATCGATACCTGAAGGCGCTTTTCCTTGTAGTATTCGTCCTCAATGGTTTGTTCGATCACCACCACTTTGCCGTCGCAAGGGGCGATGATCAGGCGGTCGTCGACAGTCTGCTCACGGTAGGGAACCCGGAAGAATTGAAGCACCAGGTAGGTGAGGATTCCACTGATCACCAAAACAGCCAACCTCAGCCACTCAATGTCGTTGGCGTAAATGAACAAGGCCAGGTTGATGGCACCAAGAACGGCCAGGGTGAGTAGAATGGTGACCGTTCCTTCTTTATGGAGTCGCATGGTGGATGTGCTTGGTTACTCAGTAACAGCCCCTGGAGTGGATGGCCGTGGCCACCTTCTGCAGGGCGAAGATGTAGGCGGCGATCCGCATCGATACCTTGTGTTTCTGGGAAACTTGCCATACATTCTGGAAAGCTTGCCGCATCCAGCGGTCGGCACGACGGTTGATCTCCTCTTCGCTGTAGTAATATCCGGTTCGGTTCTGAACCCACTCGAAGTAAGAAACCGTTACTCCACCTCCATTGGCCAGAATGTCGGGAATGATAACGACCCCTTTCTTGTTCAGCACCTCGTCGGCACCTGCAGAGGTAGGACCGTTAGCACCTTCAACGATCAATTTCGCCTTGATTCGGCCGGCGTTCTCCATGGTGATCTGGTTTTCCAGTGCACATGGAGCGAGTATATCAACATTGAGTTCGAGCAATTCTTCGGCCTTGATGGCGCCGGCTCCTTTGAAACCGCTAAGTACTCCGCCGTTCTTTGAACAATGGTCCATTGCCTTCGCAATGTCTATACCTTTCGGGTTGTAGAATGCTCCGGTGTGGTCAGAGATTGCAACTACAGTGATCCCGTTGGTTTGAAAATGCTTGGCGGTGATGGACCCGACATTTCCGAAGCCCTGCACTGCGGCCTTCATCTTTTTCGGGTTGAGTTTGAGTTTGGCGAGGGCTTCGAGGGCCGCAGTACATACTCCACGTCCGGTTGCTTCAACACGGCCCTGAGAACCACCCAGGTGCAGTGGCTTTCCGGTCACAACACCGGGCGTGAAGCCACCATTCACTTTGCTGTATTCATCCACGATCCAGGCCATCTCACGACCGCTGGTGTTCACATCCGGAGCGGGGATGTCCTTGTCTACCCCGAATATATCGGACATGGCCGCGGTGTAGGCACGTGTAAGACGCTCGATCTCGCCGACGCTCATCTTTTTCGGGTCGCAGGTGATGCCGCCTTTGGCTCCTCCGTAGGGGATGTCGGCGATGGCGCATTTGAAGGTCATCCAGGCGGCCAGGGCTTTCACTTCGTGCTCATCCACCTGGGGATGGTAGCGGATTCCTCCTTTCGAGGGTCCCAGGGCTGTGGAATGGATCACCCGGTATCCTTCGAAAACCTGGATGCTTCCGTTATCCATTTTGATCGGAAGACTGACTTCGACCAGCTTGGAGGGCATTTTTACGATCTGGTACACATCCTGATCCAGGTTCATGATCTTGGCAGCCTGGTCGAGGCGGCTGATCATAGCGTCGAACGGGTTGAGTGTTTCCTGAACCTTGGCGGATGCAAGTGCCAGGCTCTGAATACCCTTTTTAATGAACTTGTCGGGTTTGGAGAGCAGTGTCTTGTTGATGATGCCCACCCGGTCGTCGTCAGACATCAATATGACTTCGCACTTCGGGGCTGACTTCTTCAAACGGACCGCCACTTTGTCGCCGTTCATGGCGCTTTTCACCTTGGAGTTCAGGTAGTAATCTACAAAAGCCATGACCGGCTGCGCTTTCCCCATTTTCTCAAGGCATTCCTCGCCGGTTGAAAAGGTACGGATGTCGCAACCTGTGGTGGTGTCCGCAAGATGATCCTTAAGCAATTCCAGCTGCAGCTTGTCGTCTTCAATCACGAAAATCAGGGGGCTGGCTTTCTGCGCCTTGGCAGTATTCGTCTTCTTCGAAATCTTGGTGATGGGCATACGGTTTTTCGTTGATAGCCGACAAAAATAGGGATTATTTAAACCCGATCATCCACGGAGCAAAGCGCTCAAGCTCAGGAATGTAACAGTTTACTGATGAGCCGATGACAGGCTATCGACGAGCTTGCGGAGATCACCCCCGTTATTCAAAAGTGCGTCGCCGAATACATTTTGCCCGGAACGGTAACGTACATAGGCCAGGATAACAGTGTTGTTGGCTTCAGCTAGCCGTTGACGCAGGCGTGAGTAATTCTGCGGGTTGTTCAATCCGAGACTTTCAAAGGAGGTAGCGAACTCTTCGAAAAGTTCCATCTTGTGCTTTTGTTTTTCATGGAGGGGCATGTCCTTCGGAAATCCAGAGTAAAGGTGCTCAAGCCGCCTTGCACAGCTGAGCATGAACGCCCCTGTGCTTTGCTCATCTTCTCGCTCCAGTCGGTAAGCCTTTTCAGCTGGCGATTCTGCACCATATCGGCTCCTGAGGTAGCGTATCGCGCCTTCCTCGCCGATGAAAGTGGCCAGGTTCTCGCTGGCTTCCGTATCGTCCGGAATGTAAACTGTGCCGTGGCTCATTTCGTGGATCAGCAATTCGGCGAAAGAGCCTTCGCTGCGTTCAAGCATGCGCGACAACAA
>JAULUX010000006.1:0-4197 GCA_032111385.1 Bacteroidia bacterium | reverse complement strand
TGCTCCACGCCCCTACTGTTCCCAAACTGACGTCTAATCCCGATCGACGTAACTCTTCAGCCTCCCTGTTTGCAGCTGATTTTTCGAAAAATCCTTTGTATTCAACTTCACCAATAACTGGAAAAGTCCAGGTGTGTGACTTCAACCTGAACTTCTCGGAGGCCGTGACCAACCACAGCACCGGTTTGCCCTCTTGGTCGTAAAGGGTCTTATACTGGTCGTTTTCCTTAAGTCCTAAACTGTCTATAGCGAATCGGCGGATGCTTTTTACTCGCCTCAGGTTTTGTTTCAGGCTGTCCGGAAATGCAGGGTCCTTCAGGAATTCTTCGATCGGGCGAGAGGCGGTGATGATGTGAAGTTGTCCTTTCAGTTGCGAGAGTCCGTAGTCGATCAGTGACAAGTTGAGTAGGGCCAGGATGGTGAAACCGATGGCAATGCCAAGCAATACAAGCCGTAATGTCGTTCGTTTCATCGGCGGAAAAGGAAGGCCATTTTCTTTTTCATATCACGCTGGCGGCGCTTGATGTCCTGGTATTTGTTTTCGGCAATCCGTAAACGTGTGGTGTCACCTTTCTGTTGCCAGTAACGGCGGTGCATGTCCAAAGCTGCTTCCAGATCCACCAGCTTGTCAGCTGCAGAGGGGTCGGACAAAACGTGTCTGTTGTCGATCCAATTGTGTTCCAGACGGAGGAACGCGTCGTTGGCTTCCGGTGTTCCGGGTAGTGTGGAGAGGTAGCTTCCGCTCACGTGGGTGTCGGGGAAGACGCCCTGCTGCACCAGAAAGACATAGGCTTTCGGGTCGGCCATGAAGGCGACTCCCCGTTTGGAACAGTAGTTCTGCAGGGCCCTGATGGCATCCAGATAGGCATTGAGCAGGTCACGTTGGTCAAGAGTGCAACCGGTATTGTAGATCTCCTGTGGATGATATTGGCCAAGTAGTCCGATGAATCGCTCGTAAGGTGCCGCAACTTCAGCGTAAACCTCGGGGTAGTTCCTTTTGAAGAGTTCGTGGTGGGTGAATTTCAGGTCGTAATTCAGTACGACAAGGTCCTTGCGGAAGTTCTGCGTGATGCGTGCATTGAGGGCGTTGATGCTGGCGGTCCAGTCGGCGATGAGTACCACGCTTCCTTTCGGTGCGCTGCGGTCGAGGTCGCGGAGGATGGCTGTGCTGAGGTCGAAGTCGCGGAGATCGGTTTTCGAAAAGTTGATCCACGTTTGTGCAACGAGTAGCAACGGCAAGGTCACCCATGTGTATGGTCTGTACCGCGCGTAGAGCAGGATCCCGGGTGCGGCGAGCAATGTCAGCAGGAAATAGGCGGTACACAGATAGGCATCGGTGTCGGCGGTCTGGTCGATACGAAGCTGATAGATGAAAATGACTGCGAAGTATCCGGCGATGGCCAACCAAAATCGGTTGTATCCCGATTTGCTCAGGGCGACCAGGCCATACACCAGGAATCCGCTGAACAGGAAGAACTGCTCCCAGGTGATGCGCAGGAAGTAGGGTAGCCGCATGCCGACTATCCCTTTGACGACCGACTGGGTGTTCTTCATCCAGGCTCCTCCGCTGAGGTGGTAGATCAGCCTGTCTAACGTATCCGGATTACCGAAAGCAAAGGGAAGGTTCACAGTGCTGCGGACCATGAGCCAGCCGTAAGCCAATACAACGATGCCCGTAACGATGCCGGCAAATAGCCTGGCGTCAGATCCTGTCAGTTCGTTCCACGAGACCCCCTTGTTTACGGTTTTTTTCTTGCCTTCTGACTGGTTCGGCTTCAGCCATCCTGAAGGCCAAAGGATGACCAGGAAGGGGAACAGGAATACAGCTGTCAGGTGATGATTGGCCAGTCCCAGACCAAAGCCGATAGCAGCAAGCAGGGTGCCGTGTCTTCGATGCCCATCTTCGCGCAGGATCAGGCCATGAAGCACCAGGGTAACAAACAGGGTTTGCAAGGTGTACACTTCAACCGAGTGCGTCCAATGCCACAAGGTGGTTCCCGTTACGGGAATGGCCGCCGTGATCGCTGCCGCTATCAGGAGTTGCGGTTCGGTTGCTTCCGGTTTCAAGTGGCTGAGCAGGCGAAGGGCGCTGAAGAAAAGGAGCAGGGCGGCAACTGCAAGGCACAGGGCACTGAAAAATACAAGCGAGGTGACTGTGCCAGCAAAAGCCGACGCAGGAACGAGAAAGAGCGAGGACAGGATGGTATAGGCAGGGAAGCCCGGTGCATGAGCCACCCCCGACAGGTAACTCACCAGGTTGAATTCGGCCGCATCGGCGAAGCCAAGAACGCCTGGGGCCTGGTTCGTCAAAGGCAGGATCAGGGTGAAGAGGAAAACAGCGGCTGCAAATAGCGAAGTCGAATTTCTCATTGGTCAATGGTCACATCGCTAATTTAGTTCAATTGCGGCAAGTCCGGCCGGGATGAAGAAGGGGTGAGGGATCATGGATCGGTTGAGTTGGGGAGGTCAAACTGAAAAAGATCAGTTCCTCGTCCGGTAAAGGTTGTTTACATTTGCAGACACAACATCATGAGGTCTATCCTTTCCATTCTGATTGTTCTGGTGTTTCACCTGAACCTGCTTCAGCCTCTCCTGGCGGATCAGATGGGGATCGACCTCTCGTCCTTCTACTCGCGTTTTAGCAGTATGGCCGAGGAGAAGGAGGAGGAGCCGCACTCGGTTAAATCCGTTTCTGAAGTATTCAAATCCGCGCAGCCTCGTTTTCACTCAGCCCCCGAAATCTGCCTGGGTTGGCAATTGCTCAACTCGCATTCCGACGAAACGTTGAGCGAGGATCACGGTTTTTCCATCGACAACCCTCCGGAAGCCTGAACTTTCGGGTGCTTCGCCGGAATACCTATTCTCTTTCTTCATTCTTCCTTCCCGGTCCATTGGTTCAGGCCGGGCTCAAGATGCGTTACTTCCTAAACCGTTGCAGGACGCCTTCCTGCGCATCGATATGAAAATTACATTCGATTCCCTTAAAACAGATTTGCAGTCCGGGCTTGTGGTATTCCTGGTGGCTTTGCCATTGTGTCTTGGAATCGCCCTGGCAAGCGGTGCACCGCTGTTTGCAGGGATCATTTCCGGTATGATCGGCGGCATCATCGTGGGTGTGCTTAGTAACTCCCAGCTGAGCGTGACCGGTCCCGCGGCCGGACTCACCGCCATCGTACTCGCAGCCATTACAAGCCTTGGCAGTTACGAGGCCTTTCTTGCTGCAGTGGTCCTTGGAGGTTTACTCCAAATCCTACTGGGCATGGCCAAGGCAGGAACCATCTCCAATTACTTTCCGTCGAATGTAATCGAAGGGATGCTGACTGCCATCGGGATCATCATCATCCTCAAGCAGCTGCCACACGCCATCGGCTACGATGTGGATAACGAAGGGGATTTCTTTTTCATTGGGCAAAACACCGGTCACAACACCTTTTCCGCTTTGATCGATGCGGTGAATTACTCCCATCCCGGTGCGATCATCATCACTCTCCTGTCGTTGTTGATCCTTTTCGCTTTCAACAAGTCCGCGTTTTTGAAAAAGCTGAAGGTCGTACCCGGTGCGCTTGTAGCTGTTGCCGCAGGCATACTGCTGAACGAATCCTGGGTCGCTGCGGGTTCTCCACTGGCCATTTCGTCGGACCATTTGGTCCGGTTACCGGTGGCAGAATCCGCAGGGGCCTTCTTCAGTCAATTCACAGCTCCTGATTTTTCAGCTTTCCTGCGGCCCGACGTATGGGTCGTGGCAATCACTATCGCGATCGTCGCCAGTATCGAGACGCTGTTGTGCGTGGAGGCTGCTGACAAGTTGGATACGCTGAAGCGATACACCAACACCAACCGCGAGTTGTATGCGCAGGGAACCGGTAACCTGTTGAGCGGACTGATCGGAGGACTACCGATGACATCCGTGATCGTCCGCACTTCTGCCAACATCAATTCCGGTGCGAAGACCAAAGTATCGGCTATCGCTCACGGTGTGTTCCTTCTCGTTGCCGTAGTGTCCATCCCGACATTGCTGAATAAGATTCCATTGGCTTGCCTCGCCGCCATCTTACTGCAAATCGGCTATAAGCTGGCGAGTCCAAAGGTATTCAAGCACATGTGGGCCAACGGCAAGGTGCAGTTCATCCCCTTCCTGGTCACCGTACTGGCAGTAGTTTTCACCGATTTGCTGAAGGGGGTTGCCATCGGTTTGGT
>JAULUX010000005.1:0-6381 GCA_032111385.1 Bacteroidia bacterium | reverse complement strand
TGGCTTGGAAAACAGGAGTGAATGAAGGGAACGAAAGTACGAAAATGCGAGCCCGGGACGACTTTTCAGGCTTTGTGGCGCTTGTAAACCGGCACCGTGCTGCAGGGTTCTCCATAGAGGATGCTTTGCACCACAGGTTGTAGTAAGCGGGTCAACTCCACATAAGCCTGAACGGGGACCGGCTTGTGGCTGCATCCTTTGATGACCACTCGCTGGTCGCTGTATTTATCCAGATCCGTCGAATGGATCTTCCTGCTGTACAATTCCACCTCTAACGTTTCCGGTGTTCCGAATACAATGGTATCTGCATGTGGTGCAAGAGCCGTGGCGATCAGCATCCAGGCCCATCGGGGAATGATCGCGTCAGTCGAGCAAAACACAGCGACATGTTTGCCTGCATAGTCGATCCACGGGTGAGTCGAAACGTACTCACGAAAATCCTTCTCCCTGAGCAAGAGTCCTTCCACCAGCCAGGGAGCGATATCGAAAGCGACGCGTTCACCGTCGGTCCACCAGTCCTCCAGGTCGATGGTAACAAGTCCGCTTTGTGCGACTTTATTGACGATCTCTGACATGCGAATTTGAAATCAAATTTATGGAGTCACTTAAAAAACAACTCGTTTCACCACATTCCGAGTTCAAGCCGGGCCTCTTCACTCATCATATCCTTCTCCCACGGAGGCTCGAAGGTGATCTCGACCTTGGCACTGTTCACATCGGGGATATCGCGTATTTTCTGTTCCACATCGGGGGGCAGCGTCTCAGCTACCGGACAGGCCGGTGAGGTGAGGGTCATCTTGATGTGAACGTCATTCCCTTCATTGATATTGATCTCATAGATCAGACCCAACTCCCAGATATCGACCGGAATTTCCGGATCGTAGCAGGTTTTCAACGTATCGACGATCCGGTCGCGCAATGGCTTCACCTCGGGTATCGTCGGATTCGATTCACTTTCCATCGTCGTCAATTGGCGGCCTGTACGGCCAATGCATGGGCTTTCATCTGTTTGATCATGGCGGAAAGTCCGTTCGCCCTCGTTACGGCAACATGTTGACGCAGACCGATCGCGTCAATGAACTGCAATCGGGAGTCAAGGATCTCAGCGGGAGTGCGACCCGATAGCACCTTCATCAGCATGGCGATCTCCCCTTTTACAAAAGTCGAATCACTGTCTGCACTGAAGTACAACCTTCCCTCCTTCTCCTCACCGTGCAGCCAGACTGAGCTCTGGCATCCCCTGATCTTGTGTTCGTCGGTCTTATACTTCGTATCAAGAGGAGGGAGTTTCTGACCGAGTTCGATGATGTACTGGTACTTTTCCTCCCAGGTATCGAACAACCCGAAGTCGTCTACAATTTCCTGCTCAATGGGATCCATGGCACTCATGCTGTAGTCTGCGGTTGAAGGAAACGGATGGCCTGTGCGACCTGGTCAACGAAATGATCGACCTCCTCGATTGTATTGTAGAACATGAACGAGGCACGGATCGTACCCGGTATAGCGAAACGGATCATCACCGGCTCGGTACAGTGGTGTCCGGTCCGGACAGCAATCCCCTTGGTATCAAGATACATGCCTGCATCCATGGCATTGACCCCGTCGATGACGAAAGAAAGCACACCGGTCTTTTCCCGGGCACGACCGATGATCCGCACCCCTTGTATTTCGGATATACGGGCCGTGGCATGCCGTAGGAGATGCTCCTCCCATTGCCAGGCGGCCTTGCGGTCCAGCGTGTTCCAGTAGTCAATGGCTGCGCCGAGCGCGATCACATCGGCGATGTTGGGCGTACCTGCCTCGAATTTAAAAGGGATGTCGTTGTAGGTCGTGCGCTCGAAAGAAACTGAACGGATCATTTCTCCTCCGCCCTGGTAGGGGGGCATCTCTTCAAGAAGCCGGCGTTTGCCGTACAAGCATCCGATTCCGGTAGGACCAAGGATCTTGTGTGCACTGAAAGCGAAGAAATCAGCATCCAGCTCCTGCAAATCGATGGCCATGTGCGCAGAACTCTGTGCTCCATCCACCATGACGGGAATCCCTTTCGCATGCGCTTTGCGGATGATCTCTTTCACGGGATTGATTGTTCCCAGTGAATTCGATACGTGAACAATGGAAACCAGACGAGTGCGATCGGTCAAGAGCTGATCGAGCTTGTCGAGCACCAGTTCACCATCGTCGTTCATCGGGATCACGTTGAGCCTTGCGCCCTTCTCCTCACAAAGCATCTGCCAGGGCACAATGTTGCTGTGGTGCTCCATGGCGGTGATAAGGATCTCATCACCCGCCTTCACTCGTTGTCTTCCGAAAGTGGATGCCACCAGGTTCACCGCCTCTGTAGTTCCACGAACAAAAACGATCTCATCTTCAGAGGGAGCATTCAGAAAATCCCTGACCTTCACCCGGACACTGTCGAAAGCATCAGAGGCGCGTTGGGAAAGGAAGTGAACGCCGCGGTGGATGTTCGCATTGGTATGGGAGTAATAGTCGACCAATGCATCAATGACCACCTGTGGCTTCTGTGAAGAAGCTGCATTGTCAAAATACACCAACGGTTTACCGTAGGGCTTCTCGGATAAGATCGGGAAGTCCCGGCGAACACGTTGATTGTCAAAAGCGGCCATTTATCTTATTGTCATATTACAGCATTAGAATCGGTCGGGATCACCTCTTGTGGTGACACCTCAGTTGCATCAGGAATTCAAATGCCGGTCAAGAAGATCGAGCAATGAATTCCTGATCGACTCGTTCTCCACCTGCTCGATCACATCGGCTGCGAAGGCATGGTTTAACAATGCACGTGCTGTCACCTCACCGATGCCACGGGCACGGAGGTAGAACAGGGCATCGTCGTCGAGCTGACCGGTGGTCGTACCGTGACTGCACTTCACATCGTCGGCATAGATCTCAAGCTGCGGCTTGGTGTACATCGAGGCATCGTTGCTCAGCAACAGATTCTTATTGCTTTGATAAGCATTGGTCTTTTGTGCATCGGGGCGAACCCAGATCTTACCGTTGAAGACACCCTGTGCTTTGTCGTCAATAATGCCCTTGTACAATTCGCTGCTGAAGCAATGCGGCATGGCGTGGTCGACCAGGGTATGATTGTCCACGACCTGATTTCCGTTCAGCACATAAAGTCCGTTCAGCCAGGTGTTGACTTGTTGTCCGTCGAGACGAATGTTGAGGTTGTTACGCACCATTCCTCCACCGAGTGTCAGAGTCGTCAGGTGGTGATTGCTGTCGGCAGCCAGATTGACCTTGTGATAAGAGACGTGTCGGGTATCGGACGACTCGTTCTGCACCTTGACATGATGCAGTTTCGCGTTTCGGGCGATGACGGTCTCGGTTACGGTGTTCACGAACACTTCCTGCCCCGCACCATGCGTGTGATGGGTCTCGAGAATCGTACACTCCGCATTCTCATCAAGTATGAGAAGTAGGCGCGGACTGATGGCTATGGGTGCACCACCCGGTGTGGATACGAAGGCGAAGTGAACGGGCACGTCTATCCGAACATTCTTGTCGACCAGAACAATGAGGGGATCATAAGCCAGAATGGTATTCAACGCCACCATGGGCTCATTGTGAGTCTCGGCATGCCGCAAAAGATGATTCATCACATGCGCTTCCGCACCCAGGTCGGCGAATGTACCGACGCGGATCCCAACCGGCAGTTTCTCCATATGAGAAGCCGTATCGTTCAGGCTGCCGTTTTCAACAACGAACAAACATGCATTGCTTCCTTCAAGACGGAATTGCTCTGACGAAGCACTGTCGATGGAGAAACGATCAAGTGGACCGGCAACAGCATATGCAGTATTTGCAATATGCGATAAATCGAAGTACTTCCATTCCTCGTGGCGGGTACCGGGAATACCCTGGCGGGTGAAATCGCTCAAGGCACGGACACGCTGCTCCTTCAACGTCTCCTGGCTGTGACCATGGAGGTTCGCCAGGGACTCGGCAGCGTTCACGAAGCCGGCGGGCACCGTCGGGTGGCTCACTTGGGTCTTCATGGTGTTCATGCGTTTACAGCTGCTTCTTCCTTGATCCAATCGTAACCCTTTTCCTCGAGCTCAAGTGCGAGTTCCTTGGTACCGGATTTGACGATACGGCCCTTGTAAAGCACATGCACGAAATCAGGGACTATGTAATCCAGGAGTCGCTGGTAGTGCGTAATGACAATGAAGGAGCGCTCCTTTGAACGGAGCGCATTCACTCCGTTGGATACGATACGGAGCGCATCGATATCCAGTCCGGAATCTGTTTCGTCGAGGATGGCCAGTTTCGGCTCGAGCATCGCCATCTGGAAGATCTCATTACGCTTCTTTTCACCGCCGCTGAAGCCTTCGTTTACTGATCGCTGGGTCATGGCCTTGTCCATCTCCACTAACTTCATCTTCTCGTTCATCAGCTTGAGGAACTCCTTGGAATCGAGCGGATCAGATCCACGCGCCTTACGCACTTCATTTACTGCAGTCTTCAGGAAGTTGGCATTGCTGACGCCCGGAATCTCCACAGGATACTGGAAAGCGAGGAACAGTCCGGCACGGGCACGGTCCTCGGGGCTCATCTCCAATAGATCCTCACCCAGGAATTCGACGTGACCGCCGGTGACTTGATAGTCCTCACGGCCGGCCAGTACCGAAGCGAGGGTGCTTTTTCCGGAACCATTGGGTCCCATGATGGCATGTACTTCTCCGGGTTTCACTTCGAAATTGAGGCCGTTGAGGATCTGCTTGTCCTCGATTGATGCCTGCAGATTTTTTATCGATAACATAGTATAGGATTCTTTCAATTGAATAGTTTTATACTTTAAAACGCGGTTATCATCCGACCGACCCTTCCAGGGAGATGGCCAGAAGTTTCTGTGCCTCTACTGCGAACTCCATGGGCAGTTGATTGAACACTTCCTTACAATACCCGTTTACGATCAGATTGACTGCGTCCTCGTTGGAAATGCCGCGCTGGTTGCAGTAGAAGATCTGGTCTTCGCCCACCTTGCTGGTGGTGGCTTCGTGCTCCACCTTGGCAGACTTGTTCGACACCTCGATGTAGGGAAATGTATGGGCTCCGCACTTGTCGCCAATGAGAAGGGAATCACATTGAGAGAAGTTGCGGGCGTTGTCGGCGTTCTTTCCTATGCGCACCAGCCCACGGTATGAGTTCTGGCTGCGACCACAGGAGATACCTTTCGAAACGATCGTACTTCGCGTGTTTTTTCCAATATGGATCATTTTAGTACCCGTATCGGCCTGCTGCATGTTGTTCGTTACGGCAACCGAGTAGAATTCACCGATGGAATGATCGCCTTTGAGGATCACGCTGGGATATTTCCAGGTCACCGCTGAACCGGTCTCCACCTGCGTCCAAGAAATGCGTGAACGGTCACCAAGGCAGATGCCGCGCTTAGTCACAAAGTTGTAAATGCCGCCCTTTCCATTTTTATCGCCGGGATACCAGTTCTGAACGGTACTATATTTCACATTGGCATCGGCATGGGAGACAATCTCCACTACAGCGGCGTGCAACTGGTTTTCATCGCGCATGGGAGCTGTGCATCCCTCGAGGTAACTCACGTATGAACCCTCGTCGGCGATGATCAACGTACGCTCGAACTGACCCGTGCCGGCACTGTTGATGCGGAAATAGGTGCTGAGTTCCATCGGACAGCGCACTCCTTTGGGAATGTAGCAGAAAGAACCATCGCTGAATACGGCGCTATTGAGTGCAGAGTAATAATTATCTGTGTAGGGAACGACCGAGCCGAGGTATTTCTTTATCAGCTCAGGGTGATCATGCACGGCTTCGCTGAACGAGCAGAAAATAATACCGAGCTCGGCGAGTGTTTCACGGAAAGTAGTCTTTACGGAAACGCTATCGATTACGGCATCCACTGCTACACCCGACAAGCGCTTTTGTTCCTCGAGCGAAATGCCCAGTTTATCGAAGGTCGCTTTGATCTCGGGATCAAGTTCGTCCAAGCTGTTCAGCGTGGGCTTCTTCTTGGGTGCCGAATAATAAATGATATCCTGGAAATCGATTTCAGGGTAGTGAACGTTGGGCCATTTTGGCTCGACCATCTCCTGCCAATAGCGGAAAGCCTTCAGCCTCCAATCCAGCAGCCACTCCGGCTCGTTCTTTTTGGCGGAGATAAAGCGTACGGTATCCTCATTCAACCCCTTGGGGGCGTTATCACTTTCGATATTACTAACAAAGCCCCATTTATAATCGGAACTGGTTACATCATCGAGTATTTTCAAGTCTTCTGACATAGCTACCGTTAGGTTCTGGATAGATGATATACTTTATTTAAGTGGCAATCACTAGTGTATTGATAACTCGTGATCAAACCGCAAAGGATTCACCACAGCCGCA
>JAULUX010000004.1:0-2078 GCA_032111385.1 Bacteroidia bacterium | reverse complement strand
ACCATCTCTCCGGCTTCACTGGGCTGGTGTCAACCCCAGCTGGACTCGCTCACCGATTACCTGCAATCCCGCGATACAAAAGCATTTCTTGTGCTCAAGGACGGTAAAATCGTTGTCGAAGAGTATTTCGGTTCTTTCACCAAGGATAGTCTTTGGTATTGGGCGTCCGCCGGTAAATCCCTCACCGCTTTCCTTGTGGGTATGGCACAGCAGGAAGGGTACTTGTCCATTGACGATACCACATCAAGGATCATCGGTCCGGGATGGACTTCCTGCACCACTGCACAAGAAGAGAGGATTACTGTCCGTGATCAGATCAGTATGACTACCGGACTCGATGACAACGTTCCCGACAAGGATTGCACCGACCCGGCCTGCCTACAGTACCTGGCCGATGCAGGCGCGCGATGGGCCTACCACAATGCCCCTTATACCTTGCTCGATACCGTACTGGAGACGGCCACCGGTCAGACATTGAACATGTATCTCCAGCAAAAGGTAAAAGCACCTACCGGCATGACCGGAGTATTCCTCAAACTGGGGTACAACAATGTGTTTTTTAGCACTGCCAGAAGCATGGCCCGTTACGGTTCGCTTATCCTCAACAACGGCAATTGGAATGGCAACCAGCTGATGACCGATACGGCCTACTTCAATCAAATGGTCAATACTTCGCAGAATCTGAACCTATCGTACGGATACCTGTGGTGGCTGAATGGGAAATCATCGTACATGCTACCAGGCTCGCAGTTCGTTTTTCCGGGTTCCATGACTCCTAATGCTCCGGCCGATATGATCGCCGCTCTTGGCAAGAATGGTCAGATGCTCAATATCGTTCCCTCCCAGAATCTCATCTGGCTTCGACTAGGCAATGAACCCAATGCAGGCTTCGTCCCCAATTTCTTTAACGACACGATCTGGCAGAAGTTGAATGCGGCCATGTGCCAGACTACGGAACTGAATGAGCCGAAATGGGAATTGCCATTTTCAGTTTTTCCTAATCCGGCTTCTGTAGGAGAGAATGTGGTGATTCAATCCGGCTTTACCGGCCACTACGTTTTGACAGATGTGACGGGTAGGGCTATCCGTAAATTGGATTTGTTTGCCGGTGAAAATAAAATCACGTTAGACGGTTTACAACCCGGAGTTTTTCTTTTGCAGGTGGAGTCGGATGGAATTAGGATTTGCAGACGATTGGTCGTTCGTTAGTTCAAAATGCGGACTGCTCTGTTTCTTCAGTTTATTGAAGTGCAGGCTTTTGTAAGATGGTTATTGAACGAAGACTAGTACAATCTCCATTCGACGACTCTGCAAGCTAAGCAATAAGATGGGTTTTGGTCCCAGAACCTTTCGAACGGACAGGGTTCGGTCTGTGACGTTCAGACAGAGGCGTGATTGAATTCCTGTCCGACTCCTCCCCATTGCGTACCTTCGTAAGAAATATCCTGAACGTGAGCGATTTGAATCTGGTGATGTCCACTTATGCCGGACTGGAAGAGGTTTTGGCAGATGAAATCCGGTCCATCGGTGGTCGTGACATCGAATTGCATACCCGTGCCGTGTCTTGCGTTGGCGACAAAGGCTTTCTCTACAAGGCCAATTTCTCCCTTCGCACCGCCCTTCGGGTGTTTTTCAAGGTGACCTCCTTTCCGATCAAAGATGGAGAGGACATCTACAAAGGGGTGCACGACATCGATTGGGGTTCCTTCATGCGGGTGGATCAGACCTTTGCGGTTCGGTGTATCCTCAATTCCGAGTTGTTCGACAACAACCTCTATCCTGCTTTGAAGGCGAAGGATGCCATAGCAGACCGCTTTCGGAAGGATACCGGAAAGCGTCCGGATGTGAACAAGACCGAACCCGACCTGGAAGTCCAGCTTTTCATTCACCGCAGCCAGTGTCAGGTGCTCATCAATTCATCGGGTGCCTCACTGCATCTGCGTGGGTACAGGCAGGAAGTCGACCGGGCACCTTTGAGCGAAGTTCTCGCAGCAGGTATCATTCTGTTGAGTGGTTGGGATGCCCGTTTTCCGCTCCTCGACTTCATGTGCGGCTCGGGAACAATTCCCATTGAGGCT
>JAULUX010000003.1:0-6706 GCA_032111385.1 Bacteroidia bacterium | reverse complement strand
CGCGTGATGCTCATCGGCGACAGCTGGGCTCAATTCATGAATACCGATAATACCATCAATCCGGTTTTTGAGAAATGGGGGCATTCCAATTACAAATTCTATTCGAATTCCACATTGGCTGCCAACGGCACCCAGACCGGTGACTTCCTCACATCCACGCGATTGAATGAGATTCAAACCCGGCTGGCACAATACCCCGACATCGATTTTGTGCATCTCAGCCTCGGTGGAAACGATGTGTTGAACAATTGGGATGTGACCTATACGCCCTTCCAGACCGATTCCCTGCTCGATTCGGTCTATGCCCGGTTGACCACGCTCATCGATTTCATCAAACAACAGCGCCCGGGCATCCGTGTGCTGTGGAGCGGTTACTGCTACCCCAACTTCGGCGAGATCATCGGCGAGTTGTCGAACCAGAGTGCACATCCCTTCTACGGGACATGGCAAGGCATGGGCTTCCCTGATTTCATTCAGCTGAACGGTATCCTCAACGATTATTCGGCTGCCATGGATACCCTCGCTGCGAATGACCCTCAGGTCGATTTCGTGAAGGCTACCGGGTTGATGCAGTACATTTACGGTCAGACCACCCCGTTAGGAGTGCCACCGGGTGGTACGTACGCCCCTTACACTGTGCCGCTTCCGCTGGGTGATCCCGCTTATCCTTCTCCCAAAAGCTCCATGCGGAATTATCTCTTCTTCCGCGATTGTTTCCACCTGTCAGCAGCCGGATATACGGAACTGATCAATCATCTCTCACAGAAGTTCTACCACAAGGCCTTGATGGACGATCAGTATGTTTTATCCGATGGCGGAACCCGTGACGGATCGGTTTCCTCGACAGGTGCAGTGAGCAGTACCCTTCAGCTTGGAAACAATGGAACAGACGACTTGGCGCTATCGTTGTCATTCAATACATCTACTGTCCCCGACACAGGAATTGCTGCTGCCAGCATCTTCCTGCGCAGGTCAGCCTTGACCGGAACCAATCCGATGGCCAATCCTGCTACATTGCAGGTCAGGGTGAGCAACGGCGCTTTCGGTAGCAGCGCGGATGTAGAGGCTGTTGATTTTTCTGCCACGGGCGATGCGACTGATGTGCCTTGTCGATTCGGATCCTTCGCCAACGATGGCGACTGGGTGCGTCTGGAATTGCCTTCCTCCCTCTTGCCCTTCATTGCCGATGATACGCTCACCCAGTTCATGATCACTGCTTCCGGGGCAACCGGTGTGGTGAGTTTCAGTGATGCCGCTGATTCCGATTTTGCACCGGTCCTCAACCTGAAATACGGACCTTCCACCACCACCGGAATTGCGTCAGTCGTGTCCAAGGACGATGTCATCCTTTATCCGAATCCTACCGCAGGACCTGTGCTGATCTCTGCACCGGGCACCCGAATAGTAGATTTGTCGGTTTTCAATGCTGCCGGTCAATTGGTGGTAAAGCCTGATCCATCAGCAAACAATTTCGACCTGACAGATCAACCGGCAGGAATCTATCACGTCCGTGTGATCTCCGAAAGCGGAGTGATCACCAAATCGGTGGTCAAACGCTAGTTATCTACCTGTTTTACACTAGTAAAGACACTTATCGGCGTGAAGCCTGATCGGAGTTATTGAACCCCTTTTTCAGGCTTGTATTGGGAGAGTGGACGAATGACCACCCCCACTGAAAATTGGTTTCTCTTCCAGCGCATGAGGGTTGATTCCAACGGAAATATGCGTTCGAATTGAGCGTAGATGTGCCACTGCGCTTTTCCTGAACCGATGCGGATGCCGGTACTGTAGAAATCGAATGGACTATGCACATCATTCCCGAGCTCCCGTACTTTGGGTTCGAATTCCCGTTGATACTGCCACACCCTTCCAAGCCGGTTCATCCACACGATCTCGCCTGATTCGTTCCGCAAGCCCATGTTGTATTGCGTAAAGGCCTGGTAGCTGATCCGTGACTCCCTTATTTCAAACGGGTACTCTGCTTCTACATACTTGAACACCAATTCGTGTCTTGTCAGCGCACTGGTGGTTGCCGCACCGACGATCAACTCGTGGTGCCAGTCACGCTTTCCTGAATTGAAAAGATAGAGGCCTCCTTCCAAATGACCCTGAGTCAGTTTGGCTTTTCCCGTTACTTTTCCCATTGACCAGGTGGTGTCCGACTCCATCAAATAGCCCTGATCGTAGACTTCCCTGAGGATAAGCATCCCGGAAGACTGATCGATCTTGTCGTTTCGGTTGGCAAGACTTACACCTGCATACAGGCCGATGTGATTGGTGATGGCATAGGCAGCATGGACGGACATGCCGGTTGTTGCACCCACCTGCAGCATTTTGTCGCCTTTTCCTTTCAATAATGGAGCGTCCATCGAAAAAGGCTGCATGCCGAACGACAGTTTGTTTTGATCCTTGTCTTCGTCAGTCAGTTCCTTGAAAGGATCAAGGATAGTGTAAAAAGTACCTGTGGCGCAACCCTGAAACAGAAGCGCCGGTAGTATGAATATGAAAACTCCATAAAGAAGACGTGGAGGAAGCCGTCGATTCATACTCCGAAACTAGACCTCATCCCCGTCACGGGACATGACCCGTGTCAGTAAGAAGTATGATAAGCGGACAACTCTCCTCAGGGAATCAGGAGGCGGAAAACCCGTTGCCCTTGCAAATTGGACCGTGTATGCAGTATATACATTCCGGACGGTAAATTCTCCAGTTCAATGCGATCGGTTGCAGAAGAGATGTCAGCTACTTTACGGCCCTGAAGATCGAATACAGCTGCGCCTGCCAGTGCTGTTGCAAGCGAAGGATCGATCAGGTGGAATACGCCGTTGGATGATGGATTGGGTCGGAAAACCGGAGCGTAGTTGTTTTCCACCTGTCCAACCGGTTCTTCAAGGCCGACCAATCCGTTCCCGTATTTGATGGTGACCATCCGGTAAAGGAACTGATTGTAGAACTCCGTAGCGCTTTCTCCGGTGACGATGTAGCTACCCGCGTTGTCGCGTACCATCGACCTCAGGTAATCCGGGTTCGAAGTGGTAGCAGCAGTATTCGACCATGTGTTGAGGAACTGTTGCGTTCCGGTAGGGGTGTAACCTACCAGAACATACTCAGCGTTCGTGGTTGTTCCATTGAGCCACCATCCGGCTGTGGCAACTGTATTGTTCGGTGCCACTACCAGCTCGACAGGTTCCCGGTCGGAAGCAGTCTGGCTATAAACTGTGGCCCACTGGAACTGACCGGTATCGCCGTATTGTACGGTGGTATACCGGGCCACAAACCCGGTCCAGCCCCGGCAGAGGTAGGCGATATTGCCCGCAGGAGTGAAGGATACTTTGATACCGTATTCGTTGGTTGTATTGGGATTGTACGACTTGCGCCAAAGCTGCTGTCCGGTCGCTCCGTCGTAGGTGATCAGGGCGGAGGTTCCGGTGGTGCTGTAGCCGGAGAGGCCTACCACGGCCACCTTGCCCGCAGGACTCACATCCAGGTCGCGGGCTTCGTCGAATACATTGACTGAATCATAATCCGCCGACCACAACCGGACACCGGCCGGGGTGAATCGTTGCACAACTCCTTTCCCTGTATTGCCTCCTCCGGTTTGTACCAGGCCTGCAATTCCGATATCACCATTCGGGAAGGCTGCTACGCTGTTTACACGGGTGAAGGCAAAGGGAGTAGAATCGATCTGCGCCACCCATTGTACTGTTCCTGCAGGATCGAAGAAGACGGTGATTCCACCCAGGAGGTTGGATAACGCACCCAATGCTACACTGCCGTCATTGCGCATCAACATGGATTTGGCGAAGGTGTTACCCGTTGGAGTAGGCAGGTACCAGGCCGTGTCGAGGAAAGTGCCGTTGGGATCGACCGTTACCAGCGAGATGCGGTAATTGTTTTTCGTCAAGGCGGAATCGGTAGAGATGCACATCACCACATTCCCGTTGGGATCAATCTCCATGTGGGTGAGGGTATCGTTGTTGACACCGGGGGTGTTGTACTCGCGTTCCCACAAGAGTTGTCCCGAGGGTGAATACTTCACCAGCACCACATCGAAGCCATATTGGTATTGGAATTGTTCCACCGTGGCAGCACAATACACGTTGTTGAGTGCGTCGGTCCTGACGATTTGTCCGCGCGTTACGGCATCGCCGATGCCGTTGTATTTCCTTTCGGAAATCGGCGCTCCGGAGGTGTCGATACGCATGGTGTAGAGGTTCTCGTTGTAATAAGCCGTGTCGGTGACGAATCCTCCTGCATAGACGCGGTCGCCGATGCTGTAAACGGCGAAGCCCATAGAGGGATTAAGAGTGTCGGCACTGCGGTACGACCACAACGAATCGCCCGCGGGAGAATACTTAGCGATGATCTGGTTGGCCATGCCTCCGTTGAGATAATAGTCCTGACCGTCATACACTCCACGACCGGTAGCGTAGACATTTCCTTGAACATCTACCGCCACATCGTGGAACACATCGTATCCGTTACTCCTTGGACCGATCCATTTCTTCCTCCAGCCCGGTGTTCCATCGTTGTTGATGCGGTTGATGGTTCCGTTCTGGTATTCAGTTCCTGCCAGGTAAACATTGCCCGAATCGTCGGCTGCGAAACCAAGGATGTATTCGTCGTTCGTATAGGCGTTGATGGTAGCCCATAGGCGTGTACCGGAGGCGTCGTAACGCAAGGCCATGGCATCCACATCGGTAGCGCCGTTTTCTGTACTCCCGCCAACGACCAGATCACCGTTGGGAAGAAATTTCAAGCCCGATGCGAATTCGGCTCCAGTGGCTGCGGGGTTGCTGTAGGTGTCGGACCAGACTACCGTACCTGAAGGGGTCAATTGCCGAACGTAAATATTCTGTCCGCCGCTGGCAACAGCATTGTAGGAATACCCGCAAGCGGTGGGATTGCCACTCGGGGAGATGGCGATGTCAAAAGCCTCCTCGCTGAAATTGGACGGGGCATTGTAGATGTCTGCCCAGAGTTGTGCACCATTCGATCCATTGTATTTGACGACCAGCCAGTCTGATGTAGCCGATAATGGATCGATCATTCCACACACATAGACGTTGCCGGTATTGTCCACGGCGATTCCGTTCCCGAAGCTTTCCGAATTGGTCGGCGTGGGGTAACGGGTCAGCCATTGTTGCACTCCGGAATTGCTTATCCTGGCAGTGATGCAATCGTAGATACCGTTCGGGTTGTCTTCGGAGATCCCGGTGACGTATACGTTCCCGGCATTGTCGAGGGTCATATCGAGTACCTCGTCGTCCTCTTTGGCGCCACCGTCGTAGTACCAGGTCCAGAGCGTATCGCCCAGCACTCCGTACTTCATCACAAAAGCATCGCGGTTGCAGCGCTCCCCGCCGGCAAAGCCCGCGACATAGACGTTGCCTTGCTGGTCGGCCCGGATGCAGGCGATGCGGTCGGCGCATTTGCCCCTGGTGTTGTATGACCTGATCCAGTCAACGGGCAATTGCTGAGCGGATAAGGTGAATACGGACAATAGCAGCAGCATGCCAAGTGGCATGATTGGGAAACGGTTCATGGATAAGTGGATTGGGTATGAATGTAGGTTCTCCGGCACTCACGCAGGGCAGGCCCGAAAGGTTTACTCAGCTTCGACTTCTTTCGCTTTTTTCTTCTTGCCGGTGCCCATCATCTTCAGGTAGCCGACTTCTTTTTCATCGAGGAAACGCCAGCGTCCACGGGGAAGGTCCTTCTTGGTGAGTCCGGCGAATCCAACGCGATCCAGTTTGCGCACATCGTAGCCCAGGGCTTCGAACAAGCGGCGTACCACTCGGTTCTTGCCCGAGTGCAGTTCCACACCGACCGACTTCTTATCGGCCCCTTCGCCATCGAAACTGATGTCGTCCACGCGACTGATGCCGTCCTCCAGTTCCACCCCTTCCGTCAGCTGACGCATATCGGCCACCTTCAGGTTCTTGTCGAGTTCCACGTGGTAAAGCTTTTTCACCTTGGAGCTGGGGTGGGTAAGGTAACGGGCGAGGTCGCCGTCGTTGGTGAACAGCAGGAGTCCGGTGGTGTTGCGGTCGAGGCGACCGACGGGATAGACCCGTTCCTTGCAGGCGCCTTCGATGAGCTCCATCACGGTCTTGCGTTCTTCCGGATCCTCTGCAGTGGTGATGTAGTCTTTGGGTTTGTTGAGCAGGAGGTAGACGTGCTTCTCGTTTCGGATACGCTCATTGTTATAACGGACCTCATCGCCCGGGTTCACCTTGGTGCCCAGTTCGGTGATGAGTTTGCCATTGACTGTAACAAGTCCGGCGGTGATCAGTTCGTCGGCTTCGCGGCGCGAACCGATGCCCGACATGGCCAAAAAGCGGTTGAGGCGGATCTCGCCGGTCAGATCTGGACCGTCGGAGGCATTGCGCTTGCGAGTGCCACCGGAGCCTTTGCGTCCTTTGGCGTACTTGTCCTCGAACCAGGCGTGGCGTTCTTCACGGCTGGGGGGACCTCCGCGACGCGATGGGGTTCTGGACCGTTCACCTTCCTCGCGACGCTGATAAGGACGTTTTTCGGTCCGGTCGTCGTCGCGGCGTTGGTAAGGTCTTTTCTCTTCCGAACCTTCCTCGCGACGTTGGTATGGACGCTTTTCAGTCCGGTCGTCATCACGGCGTTGGTAAGGTCTTTTCTCGCCTGAGCCTTCCTCGCGACGCTGGTAGGGACGTTTTTCGGTCCGGTCGTC
>JAULUX010000002.1:0-9224 GCA_032111385.1 Bacteroidia bacterium | reverse complement strand
AATGCAGTGCTGTATTCCACACTGATGCCTTGCTATCTCTGCGCGGGTGCTGTAGTGCAATTCGGCATTAAAAAAGTGATCGCCGGAGAATCGAAGACCTTTCCCGGTGCCCGCGAATTCATGGAGTCACATGGAGTGGAGGTGATTGACATGAGCGACCCGGAATGCATACACCTCATGGAAACATTCATCCATGAGAATCCGACCCTATGGAACGAGGACATCGGGGAGTTGTAATTAGAGTCAATTTTTATCTACGAGAGAATCCCAATCGCTGATGCGAGGGTAGTCTCCTTCCGGAAAGAAGTTCAAATTACGATTACTGCATCATTTGCAGCTTCAGTACATTTGGAACATGATTCGCCATGGTCTGTTCATCGGCTTGTTCGTGCTCCATTTGAATGGAGCCATCGGTCAGGACCTGTCATCTTATCGAACACGCTTGACGGAGGCGGAAAAATTGCTTTTCGAAGATCCTGCTGCCGTCAAACCGGAACTCGACGAACTTCTCAAGATCTCCCAAGGCAAGCCGGATACGCTTGTCGGCATGAACCACCGCTTACTCAGTATTTACTTCGGTATGACCGGCATGGCCGATTCGGGAATTTTTCATATCCACAAAGCCATAGAACTTACCCCGGAAAACCGGAAGGCATCTGCATTAAAGATACTGTCGCTGCTACACATGGGCTTGAAGGAATTTGATGCAGCGGACTCCTTACTGAAAGCAGCACTTAAAGCCAATGCCAGGTTCGCCGATACAAAGGAGAGGGCCATCCTGTTGGGGGAGCTGGCCAGCAATTACAAATACAGGGTTGATTAC
The DNA here is from genome assembly GCA_032111385.1 of Bacteroidia bacterium. Classification (GTDB taxonomy): domain Bacteria; phylum Bacteroidota; class Bacteroidia; order AKYH767-A; family OLB10; genus JAJTFW01. The sequence continues at coordinate 8,401 of JAULUX010000002.1, read as the reverse complement.
GTATCTGCCATACCGTTACTGATCGAGGCCTTAGAGATCGTTAAACAACGGGGGGAGGAGAACGAACGATACGCACTTATCCTACGCCAAAAGCTGGCCAACACCTACAACGACTTGAATGATCCTGTTTCAGCCATCCCGGAGTTGCAGTTGCTGGCCGAGGGATTTCTGGACATCAAAGACAAGTCCAATTACTCAGCCACTTGCCTGGCGTTGGCTTCAGCCTGTTTTACCCTCGACCGGTACTCGGCCGCCAATTCATGGCGAGCAAAAGCCGAAAGCGGTTTTAGTGAAATCGGCAACCCCGAAATGCTGGCCCTCACACGGATGCTGGCGGCTCAGATCGCCCTTGAAACTTCCGATTTGCCGCGCGCATTGACGGAATCGGGTGAAGCCTATCGGGTTTTGCTTGAGTTAAAATCGGCGCGCCTGGTTGAAGTTGCACCGGTTTATCTGAATGCCCTGGAACAAAAGGGAATGAACGAGGAGGGCCAACGGGTGACCAATGATCCGGTTTTGAACAAACTTGTCAGTCAGGTGGGAGGTACTCTTCAGCTCGATTTCCTCAAAGCGGCTTTGCCGTTTGTACGCTTGTCGGGCAATAAAGTACGCCTTCTCGAACAACTTGAACGTATTGTTTTTCTGGAGGACAGTCTGCGTATTCCCAAACGAAAAATGCAGGCCCAGGAAATACAAGCCAATTACAAGATGCAGTTGAACCAACAGGCCGAGAAGATCCTTCGACAGGAAAACATCCTACTCACCCAGCAGAAGGATCTTCAGCGCAAGCAACTTTTTATCTGGCTTTCTGTTGCCGGAGCTGCTATCATCGCCCTTGTGCTTTGGGGAAGACAAAACCGACTCAAGCGTTTATACCGCGAATCGCAGTTGGTGGTCCAGGCTGAGACGAACCGTTTTCTGGAAATGCAATTGGAAATGGAATCGAAGGAAAGGGAGAAAAAAGAGGAGCTCATCGCCCTACAGAACGAGGAGTTGAGGCAATATCAATCGAAATCATCCGGCTCCGGCGATTCCGGAAAGGTGTCCTGAGCGATTTCATCGGGAGTCGTTGTTTTCCTTGCTTCCCGTTTCTGGCGTGTATGCGTACCCAGTATGCGTCTTTTCTCCGATCGCACCTCCTCGTCTTTGCGCAGGGCCCACAATTTGTCCACATTGACTTTCGCCCCATGCTCAAGGTCCATCAGCGGCCTGGGATAATCGATGCCCATACGGATGCCGAACAGGGTTTCATCCATCAGCGTCATGGTCCAGGGTTGATGAAGCAACGGTACTGGCAGTGATGCGATTTCGGGTACCCATTGCCGTGTGAAGACACCTTCTGCATCGTGTTCCATGGCATTCTTCACAGGATTGTAAACCCGTATGGTGTTGACTCCAGTGGTGCCGGCCTGCATCTGAATCTGCGGGAAGTGGATGCCCGGTTCGTAGTCCAGAAACACCCTAGAGAGGTGATAAGCTCCATGACGCCAGTCTTGCCCCAGGTGATGGGCCAGAAAGGAAACCACCAACGCACGCATACGGAAATTGATCCACCCCGTGGCTTCGAGGCAGCGCATACAGGCATCGACAAGCGGGATACCCGTGCGCCCTTGTTCCCATGCGCGGACCAGGTCGGGCCGGTATTGACGTTCTATTTTTTCATAACCCCGGTTGATGCATTCGGTTTCGTAGCGGCATTCGACTTCGAACTTCTGGATGAAGTGGCAGTGCCATTTGATGCGTTCCAGGAAATTAAGGTACGGGCGCTTCACGCTGGCGGTCTTCAGGTATTCGTGGGTGGCCTGATAGACCTGACGGATGGAGATGTTTCCCCAGGCCAAGTAAGGAGAAAGACGTGAAGAGGACGACCGGCTGAGAGATGGCTTGGAGATGTGTTTGGAGTAATTCACTCCCCGTTCCCTCAAGAATGAACGGAGGTAACGGTGAGCATACTCTTCGCCGGCCGGCTGATAGGCCGACGGATAGTCTTTCAGCGAAGCAAGAAGTTCATCGGGTAACGGATAGGGGTTTACGAAATCGATCGCTTCTTGTCGTGCATACCTATTTTCAATCAGTGGCTGCGACATGGTACGGAACCACTGCCAGTCCCATTCGTCGCGGTCGTTGATGCCGCGTTGGATGCCGTCGCGTTTACATTCCTTCCAGCGGATGCCTTGTGCATCGAACAGGGTTTTCATCCGCAGGTCACGGTCGAAGGTACGCTGTGTCCCGCTCTCCCGGTAGCTGAATACAGTGTCGATTTCGAAATGCGCGGACAAAAACGAGAACACTTCTTCTGCTTCCGCATAAAACACGACAACCTCCTTGTTCCATTCCGAAGCTGTTGCATTGAGATGGAGGAGGGAATGGTATTGGAACTGCAAATGACGCAGCGAGGTGTCCGGTGCCTGAATCAGCGACGGTTCGAAAAGGAATATTCTCAGATAAGGTAAACCCGACGATTCCGCCAAATAAAGTGGCTCGTGGTCGCGATGCCTCAGATCGCGCTTGTGCCAAACCAGGTGAATGCGGGAGCGGGCCATATCAGATGGAACAACAACCGTCCGACCGGAAGGTTCAGTCTGATGGCCATGTTCATTCAGAAAATCCGCCCATGCTCCCCTCTACATGGTTATGGAATTCAGCAGGCTCACAGTTGTTTCCCGCAATGCGGGCAGTGCTCCTTTTCCTTGGAGCTACTGATTTTATCCATGAAGGAGGCACTGAGGATGCCGGCGGGCAAGGCGACCAGGCCGATGCCCAGGATGGCGATGATGCTGCTGATGATTTTGCCTCCTGCGGTAACCGGCACCACGTCGCCGTATCCAACCGTTGTGAGGGTACAAATAGCCCACCACAGGGTGGCCACGATATTGGGAAATGCATCGGGTTGAACATCGCGCTCGAGGTAGTACATCAGGGTGGAGGAGACCACCAGTAAAAGCCCGGCCAGGAATGCCGTCGTGTTGAGTTCCGACCGCTTTTCCTTCACCACCTGGATGATGAGGTGCAAGGCCAACGTGTAACGTCCCAGTTTGAACAGGCGGGCAATCCGAAATAGTCTCAATACACGTATAACCCTCAGATCAATGGGGAAAAGCAGGGGAAGGTAGGCCGGAAGCACTGCCAGGAGGTCGATGATGGCAACGGCAGAAAAGAGGTAACGAACGGTAGCTCGTCCGAAGCCGATTCCCGGAAACTTCAAATCGGCGGTGATCAGGCGAAAGATATACTCCAGCGTAAACACCGCCACCGAAAAGTATTCGAATGCAATGAACCACCCCGAGTACAACTCCCAAAGTGAAGAATAGGATTCCAAAACGATGGCCAGTACATTGAGCAGGATCAGAGTGGCCAGTCCCTGGTCAAACAAGCGGGCAGCCAGGGTCTCCTTGTTGTTTTCGTCGATGATTCTGTACAATCGCTCGCGGAAGTGCATGTGAAATTCGGGTTGGTTTCATCCCGAAGGTAAGTCCTGAACAGCTTCCGCGGGACAAGACTGTTTGCGGAAACAGGTTTTGCTCGGACGATGCGCGTGCTTTTTGAAAAATCGGCTTCTGAAATGCTTTTCGGTGGCAAAATGATTCGGGAGAGGGTGGTCTAGTTGCCACGTTCAATTGTGGATTTCACCACTCATTTTATCCCTTTTCACCCATATAAAAGCAGCGAAACACCACTTTTTACTTGCAAACCTTGCAGCATTCGATTAATTTGCGTAAAAACAAAATGGGACCTGTAGCAGGTCATCGCGTTGAATGCCTTATCTACTGCTTTTCAGTGGATTATAGTACTAAACAACCCCGACCTAAACCAAAATTTTGGTGTTGATGATTTCCGGTATTTTACCGTAAAGTGTACAGTATATATCATAAGATATTGATAATCAAATCTATAATCAGAATTCAAAAAAGAACATTCTAATCATAAACTTACACATGAAAAACTTCAACTCTCGACTTCGACACGTGGCCATGGCCTGTATGCTTGCCGGAGCCGGCTTGCCCGCAGTACAGGCCCAGAACCATGGCAACATCAGCATCATGCCTATGGTATCAACCGTTTGTTACGGTACTCAGCTGAGTGCTGCTATTTCCGGAAATAGCTTCCAGGTTCAATCCTACCAGTGGAGTACCGGAGCGACCACCTCAACTACTCAGGTTTTCGCCTCTGGTTTGGTTACGCTTACCGTTACCGGTCGTACCGGAAGCGGTAACAATGGCAGACCGGTGACGATCACCCGGACCGTGAATTACAATGTATTGCCGCAGCCGTCCATTTCGGCCACCCTGGGTCCCTGGGTTTGCAAAGGCGATAGGGTTGAGCTCGAAGCCACTCCCGGTTACGACGGGTATGTATGGAGCGACGGAACCCAGGGTTCGACCTTCAGCCGTCTGATGGACAATCAAATCAGTGGACCGGTACTCGACACCGCGACCATCAGCTACACAGCCATTCTCAAAAACGTATGTACAGCCCAATCCGCACCTGAGGTGATCCGCGCTATTCGTAAGCCTACCGTCGGAAGCCTGTTCTGTGGCAATACAAGCCTCTCAACCTCCGATTCTATTCGTGTCGGTCTGGTGTTGACCTACCTCTATCAGCCTTCTTACGAGGTGGAGTTCACGCAAGTGAGCGATCCCACGATCGTTCAAAATGTGATCACCGGAAGTGCTAAGCGTTGGGTTTCCCTCTCCTCGCTCACACCTGGTGAGAACTACTATGTCCGTGTCCGTCCTATCATCAATGGCATCGCTTATTGCTATGGCGAAGCTTGTGAGATCGGAATTGCATCAGCCAACAAGGTAATGGGCAATGCCGGCATGAACAATGGCCCCGCTGTACGTTATGAGATCTTCACCATCGACGGCCGTTACATGGCTTCTCCCACCGCCAGTGAATTCAGCACGCAGTGGTTCCGCAACAGCCTGCCCAAAGGCACGTATGCTGTCATCGAGTACACCGCTAACGGAACGGGTACCCGCAAGGTGATGTCCAACTACGACTTCTGATCGGATTCAACGCCCGAACTAACCAAGAGGCTGTCCCAAACGGGCAGCCTCTTTTTATTGGGGTGTCGTGATCAAAGGTTCTTTAGGACTTCTCCCAGGGTGTCGGTGAATCCCACGCCGTCGTCTATCCTAACTTTACTCAGTTTGCCGTAGGAGACCAGACCCCAGAGGATGATTTCCTTGAGGAAAGCCCGTTCAGCAGGGTCTTTCAAGGGATGGAATTTATCGATCAGTCCATCCAATGCGGGAATGCGGTCGAGCTGCTGGCGGTATGCCTTGTCGTCGAGGTCGTCGGTGAGCTGGCAATCCCCCGAGTTTCCGGCGAACCATTCAACGATTTCGTGGTATGGGCCTCGTTGTTGTTGCTTTTCGAGCTTGGGGACCTTGGGGAAGATGGAATCGAATACGGAGCGGGCGGCCTGCTGGATGAGGTGTTCGGCCACGAAACGTGCGCCTTCCTGTTCACCTTCGTAAGCGATTTCCATTTTGCCTGTGAGTGCGGGAACGATTCCGGAAAAGTCACCCAGGCGGACAGCGGTTTTCTTGAGTTTGTGTTTCAGTACCCGCAACTCGGCGGCACTCACCAGGTTTTCGTAAGCCGTGATGCTCATGCGGGCGCTGATTCCGCTTTTCACATCCACGTATTCGCTGGATCTTGCTTCAAAAGCCACTTGTTCGATGAGTTGACGGGCCAGGTGAGGGACCGTCACCAACTCCTCCTGGGCGGGAAGGGTCCTGATTTCCTGAGCCGTGATTTTCGCTGCAGTGGCGATATCGGAGGGATAGTGGGTGAGGATCTGTGAGCCGATACGGTCCTTCAAGGGAGTGACGATGCTTCCACGGTTGGTATAGTCCTCGGGGTTAGCCGTGAATACGAACTGGATATCGAGCGGGAAGCGAAGCTTGAATCCGCGAATCTGGATATCGCCCTCCTGGAGGATATTGAACAAGGCCACCTGGATACGGGCTTGCAGGTCGGGCAATTCGTTGATGACGAAGATGCAACGGTTGGCGCGCGGAATGAGTCCGAAGTGGATCACACGTTCGTCGGCATACGACAGTTTCATGTTTGCTGCCTTGATGGGGTCCACGTCACCGATCAGATCAGCCACGGTGACGTCGGGTGTGGCCAGCTTTTCTACGAAACGTTCATCACGGTGGACCCAGTCGATCGGGGTGTCATCACCTTTGTCGGCCATCAGATCCCTGGCGTAACGGGATAAGGGAGAGAAAGGGTCGTCGTTCACTTCACTCCCTGCAACTACCGGCATCCATTCATCGAGCAGGTTGACCATCATGCGGGCCATGCGGGTTTTGGCTTGGCCACGTAGACCCAGCAGATTGATGTGGTGCCTGGAAAGGATGGCCCTCTCGAATTCCGGTATAACGGTATGCTCATACCCGAAAATACCAGGGAAGGGTTGTTCACCACGACCAATTGCAGCAATCAGGTTTTGACGAAGTTCGTCGCGAATGGATTTCGGAGTGTATCCGGATGCTTTCAGGGCACCGAATGTGTGGATATTAGGGGCGTTAGTGTTCACGTAGTGTTGATTGATGGGGTGTGAATATGGTTTAGAGTTCTATCGCTGTGGAGGACTTATGTGCTTATTCGTTTTTTGTGCTTTCACGTGCAACAAGTTTCCATTGCTCATTATCCTGCTTCATCCAGATTTGTGTGATCTGTAGGTCCAGTTCAAGGGCTTTTCCATCGAGAATCAGGTACACTTCGGCATCCATGTTGACCACGGCACCTTGTCCTATGAGGCGAAACTGGATGTTACGGGGATTGATTTTTCGGTAATCGTGCTGTCCGCTCACTACCGAACGGATCACCTCGGCCTTGTTTTGAATTAGTCCGTTGCTATGTACGTAGTTGACATCGCTGTCCAGGAGGATATCCAGCTGAATACTGTCACGGTTGAGGATGGACTTATTCAGTAAAGCGATTTTTTGTAAAACCTCCTCTTTGATCTTTTTTTCTTCCTCGTCCAGGCCGGTGACCTGAACTGTCCCTCCTGGCTGAGCGAGTACAGGAAAAGTCGCCAATGAGATGGAGATACAAAACAGACAGGCGGGAAGAAAACAGTTGATGGCAGGTTTAAGACGCATTTTTATTCCGTCGTTGGGTATAGTCCTTGAATACGAGCTGTCCAAGACCCTTCAATCCGGCGTAGTAGGCCTTTCCTTGATTGGCTTCCGAGAATCGCTGGATGAATTGCTGGAGATAAGGATCCCGCGCGATCATGAAGGTAGTAATGGGGATGTGCAGCTTCCTGGCTCGTTGTGCTTCGGCATAACACCTTTCAACAATATCCTGGTCGAGACCGTTGCTGTTAAAGTAATAGGTGCCGTCCGGGTTGCGCAGGCAGCTGGGCTTCCCGTCGGTGATCATGAAGATCTGCTTGTTGGTGTTGCGCTTGCGGCGGAGGATATCCATGGCCAGCTGCAGTCCCGCTACCGTATTGGTATGATAAGGACCCACCTGCAGATAGGGAAGGTCTTTCAATGCCACCGGCCAGGCGTCGTTGCCGAAAACGATGATGTCGAGGGTGTCTTTGGGATACCGCGTCCGGATCAGTTCGGCGAGTGCCATAGCGACTTTTTTGGCAGGGGTGATGCGGTCTTCGCCGTAGAGGATCATGCTGTGGCTGATGTCGATCATCAGTACTGTACTCATCTGGGCTTTGTGATACGTGTCCTCTACCACAAGGTCATGCTCGTCCAGGTGCAGTTCGTCGATGCCGTGCGATACCTGTGCCTTCCGCAGGCTTTCGGTCATGGAAATTCGCTCAAGCGAGTCGCCGAAGCGGAAATCCCGGAATTCACCCGTATGTTCGTCTCCTTGTCCGGTATGAGACGTCGTATGTTGACCGGATCCGGATTTCCGCAGGTCGCCAAAAATTTGTTCAAGTGCTGACTGGCGGATGAGGCGCTCGAGTTTACCGGTGAGTGCAGTTCCGCCCGGACCGTTTTTCTCTTCCGAGCGTATGTAGCCGCGTTTGCGCAGGTCTTCAATAAATTCCTCAATGCCGTATTCGGGTGTGGTCAGGCCATACTCACGGTCGAGTTCCTTGAGCCAGTCGATGGCTTCCTCAAAATCGCCCGAAGTGTGCACGATGAGCTCCTTGAATACATCGAACAATTTATCAAAAGGCTCCTGCTCGGGTGCAGTGTATGGGGTGAAGGTGTATCCTGAACGCATTGAAAAAACAACAAGCGGTATGCGGTAAAGTTAAGCCTACTCCCGCCTCTTTTATCATAAGTACTGTATAATTAAGGCAACTCCATCAGTAATTCGACGGGATAGGCGGGTCCTTTATGGGGTATTCCGTAACCGTATTTTACAGTTATATCACTAGTCGAATAGTGACTTCGACCTTGAAACCTTG
>JAULUX010000001.1:0-6420 GCA_032111385.1 Bacteroidia bacterium | reverse complement strand
CTCAACGCTCAATAAGCAATCGCACGGTCTTTGTTTTGTCGGGGAAGCGCACACTGATCAGACAATGTTGTGAGTGGATATGGTCGATCGGAATACGGACCGTGTTGACACCGTCCTGAGCGACCATTTTTTGCTCGTAAAGTGTTTTACCAAGAATGTCGGTGATCTGGATGATTCCGATTTTACCCTCTTCTCCATTGAAGGCGAGATTGACCGTATTGGAGGCCGGGTTAGGAAAGACGAGGATGTCGTTGCCCAGGTTGCGTTCGCGAACACGGGCTCCCAACGATGGCTGCACGCAAGCCAGGTAACCGTAAGAAACGGTTCCATTGTCGTAGTTTTCGTTGGCAAGTGTCAACGCCAGGTTAAGGTCGGCCAGGGCATATCCGCTGAGGCATCCCCCGATTACGCTGTCGGCAATTTCTATCACCCTACCCAGGGTCACACCGGAGAAGGCTCCTCCTGTGAAGTACTGGTCTCTCAGACTTTGGGAGCTGGTACTGAAGGCCGCATCGGACAGATCAAAACCGACATTGAGTTTGGCGGCCGTAAGCTGGCCGGCCAGTACGTTCTTGTAACCGATGGCATCGACAAGAGCTCCAGCCGGTAGAACCGCCGCGACGCTGCCCGAAGGCAGAAAGTCAGTCACCGCCTGTGCAGACGTGAGTGTGAAGGTGTTGGTGCATCCAATTTGCAGTCCGGTTGGAAACGCAGAGGCGAAATTGGTGTGGAGATAACCTGCGGCGTTGTTTGCCCTGGGACGTGCTCCCCAGCCTCCCTGGGTATAGCTCAACAACGTGTCGCACTGCGAGTATCTGCAGGAGACCCTTCTCAAGCCCAGTTCAATGGAACATCCACGGCTGTCCGTGACAATTACATGTACCGTGTCCCCTTGGCAGAGCCCTTCGATTCGGTCCAGTCCGGATGCAGGCTGTTGCATACCGTTGAGGTGCCAGGTGTAACTGTAGGGCGCTATCCCGCCATTGGTTCCAACCAATGCGATACCGTCGCAGGCAAGTGTGTTGCAGCTGCTGATGTCTTCGATGCTGCCGCTGCACTGCAAGACCGGTGGATTTTCCAGCGCGAAAGCCGCGGATTGCGCAGTGCAACCGTTCTGGTCTGTAACGGAAACCTGGTAGGTGCCGTTGCACATGCCGGACCGTGCTGCAGATGTACTATTGTCTTCCCAAAGGAAGCTGTATGCGGCTGTTCCACCCGTTACATCCACGTTGAGTATCGCGTTGCAGTCGCCATGGCATACAATGGGCTGTTGCACACCGATGGATACAGACAACACGGCTGGCTCTTCAATTTCTATACAATCCGAAACCGTACATTGATTGGCATCCGTGACTGTGTAGCAATAGCGGCCTGCCTGTAGTCCGGTTCGCTGAATTCCTGAAAACCCGTCGCTCCACGTTACAGTATGAGAGCCGGTTCCACCTGCGGTAGAAAGCAAGATGCTCCCATCGGAAGGGCCGTTGGCGATGTTGCAGGATGCGTGATTAACGGTGGATGTGACCGAAATTCGATCAGGTTGACCGACCAGGAATGATGCGGCGGATGAAACCTGGAGTGTAAGGTCATTGACGGTCACCGTGTAGGTTCCTGCAGCCAGACCACTTAAGTTCTGCGAAGTGGCACCGTTGCTCCAGCTGTAGGAGTATGGTCCAACGCCACCTGTCACCGTAAGCGATATGGCGCCATCGGCTGAACCGAAACAGCTGGCGGGAGTTACACTTGCCACTGTGATGATCGGACAAGCCAGGAAGGTGTTGCTGGAAATGCCATTGTCGTACGACCGGTTCACGAGTGAAACCGCCTGGTTGAACTGGGAGAAGGTGTACCCCTGCACACCACAGCCACCAATTTTTTCATTGGCTGCATCGAGCAGTTGACCGACACTCCATCCCATGAAGGGCCCGGAGGTAATCAGAAGGTCGGCCAGCATGTAGTCCGATGTGCCGAAGGACGGGAAAACACGATCGAATTCTACGTTCAGGGTCAGCGCCACGAGTTGACCGGCGAGCACGTTATCGTAATCGTTCCGGGTTGGATCCACCAAGTCACCCGCCTGTAATGCGGATGGAGTACCCCCCTGAGGAAGGAAATTCCTTACCGCTGTAGCCGAGGAAAGGCTGAGGGTGTTCATACAGCCGATCTCGAGTCCATCAGGGAAGGCCTCCTCGAAATGGTCTCGAAGGAAGGCTGCGGGATTATTACCCCTTGGATTTCCGCCCCAACCGCCTTGCGTATAAGTGCGGTGACCGGGACAAGCCGTTGGGGTTTGGGCTTTGGTCGGGGTAGCGACTATGGCCATCCACAAGAGGCACCAGCTCAAACAAATAAATTTATTCATGGTATTGGAATTTGACGATTTCGATCGGTTTCGGGTTTTGCCGGCGAGGTTGTCAATCCTAATACGAGTGGTAATCTACGGTACAAATCCGGGGGGTGTCGAGTATCTTTTGACCGGTCGGAGTTCTGAATGGGTGAAAGCTATCACGAGAGGGATGAAAAAAAAGAACATTCTCCTCTCCGTGAAAACACCCAGAACCGTGTACTTCGCTGAAAAAACTACCTTTGGATTCCCTAAAAAAATAGCAGGAATGAAAAAACTCTACACCCTCTTTGCCTTTATGTTGATTGCGGCAAGCGTATCCGCTCAAACCGCCACCTGGGTCAGCCAGGCAACCGGCTTCAACGACCTTTCCAGCGGAGTCCGCTTTGTCAGTGTGGTCGACACCAACACCGTTTGGATCTGTTCCTATGATGGATCCGGCGGAAATGCCAACCGTCAGGACTATTCCCGTACGACTGACGGAGGAGCCACCTGGGCAGCAGCTCAGATCCCCGGTGTACCGGCCAATTACAATTGGTCTATGATTTACGGATTGGACGCCAATACCGCCTGGTCCGTGTTCTACAATGCCAGCGGTGCGGGTGGCGGCGTTTATAAAACCACCGACGGTGGAGCCACCTGGAGTCAACAGGGTGTTGGAACCGTCTTCAGCGGATCACTGTCCTTCCCCAACGTGGTGCATTTTTGGGACGCCAACAACGGCTTCCTGATGGGCGATCCAAGTCCATCCAATTGGTTTGAACTTTATACAACCACCGATGGTGGAACCAGCTGGACACGTGTGCCTGCCGCCAACATTCCCGTTCCGCAGGCCGGTGAATACGGTATCGTCGGTCACTATGCAGTCATGGGCGATACCATTTGGTTCGATACCAACAAAGGCCGTGTTTATCGTTCCATCGACCGCGGTGTGACATGGACTGTTTCCAGTACCGGAATCACTGTGCCCGCCAATGGTGCATTGGATATTTGTTTCACCAGTGCGTCTAACGGAATCGCCAGGGTGTACAATGGCACATCCGGAACAAACACTGCACGCATCACGACCGATGGAGGCAATACATGGACAGCCATCACGCCTGTTGGCAACATGTTTGGCTCTGACATGAAGAACGTTCCCGGCTCTTCCCGAATGGTGAGCACCGGCGCCTTCACCGGCTTCACCGGATCCTCCTACAGCGATGACGGAGGACTAAACTGGACAACCATTGAAACCGGCACACAGCGTACAGCTTTGGGGATCGCCAATGCCGATTGCATGTGGGCTGGCGGTTTCACCACATCCAACACTACAGATGGCATCTTCAAATACCAGGTCATCCCGGTGATTGCATGCACCGCCACCGGTATCTCAGCCGGCACCGCCACGGCTACCAATACCGTGTTGTGCGGCGGAGACACCACTGTTTTCACCTCTACAGGAGTGTTTGCTCCCACTGTAGGTGCACATGCCGGAGTAAGCTGGATCATCACCGATGTGGATGTGACCAATGGAGCCATCCCTGCTCCTCCTTCGCTGGTCGCCACCTATACGTTCACCTTCCCCGCACCTTCCATCAGCGTAAGGACCTTTATCAATAATGCCTTGTTGATCAATGGTACAACTGTTCCTTACGGTACTTACTACTGGACTCCTGTTGTTTTCGGTAATGCACTGGCCATCAGCAACCCTCCGGTCTTCCTGAGCGATCTGCAACTTGACCCATCCTGTGTACTTCTGGGCAATTCGGTGATGGTTCAGGTGCTTGATCCTGCTGATCCTCAGTGTTCAGGAACCGGTGTCGCTGAAACGAACTCCCCGATCGGCATGAACACCCGGATCGTCGGCGATATCATCGAACTGACACTGGACGTTCAGTCGGCCGGAGCAGCACAGCTGGCGGTGTACGACCTGAGCGGACGCCAACTGAGTTCGATGAACCGTTTTGTCCTGAACGGAAAGAACATCATTCAACTGGATGCTGTCGGCTACGCTTCAGGTACCTATATCATCCGTGCCATCACCAACGGACAATCGGCCTCGGCCAAGATTTTCAAAATGTAAATCAAAAAAATCCTGAACAGTACAACAGCCGCCTGAGAGGGCGGCTGTTGTTTTATCAAACCATTTGTTCAACAGGTCAATCCTTGTCTTTGCCGGCTATGACGATGACAAGTTCCCCCTTCACCCCTTTTTCTGAAAAATGATTTTTGAGCTCAGCCAGGGTTCCGCGCAAAGTCTCCTCAAACATCTTGGAGATCTCCCGGCTGACACTTGCCGGACGATCTGCGCCCAGGTGCTCAATTCCCTCTTCCAGGAATTTTACCAACCGGAAAGGGGATTCATAAAAAACCATGGTTCGGGATTCATCGTGTAATCCTATCCAGCGGCTTTGCCTTCCTTTTTTCTGGGGAAGAAAACCTTCGAACACAAATCGGTCGCATGGCAAGCCGCTCATCACCAAAGCGGGGACGAACGCCGTAGGGCCCGGTAGGCATTGGACAACTACACCGGCCTGTATGCATGCCCTTACCAGCAGGAATCCGGGATCGCTGATACCGGGGGTGCCCGCATCACTCAACAAAGCCACTTGTTTGCCTTCTTGAAGCAGGCGGACAATTTCTGAAACCGCCTGGTGTTCGTTGTGCTGGTGGTGTGCATACAGTTTTTTCTCTATCCCGAAATGCTGAAGAAGAGTCCGGCTGGTCCGCGTATCCTCAGCCAGAACCACATCGGCCATACGTAAAACATCAAGTGCCCGCAGGGTGATGTCCTGCAGGTTTCCGATAGGGGATGGAACCAGGGTGAGCAAGTGGAGAATCGTGGAATAGCCAAAATTGACTAAAATCCGTCAATCCGGAGGAGATGTGACTTCTCGACCGGTCAATTGGCTGAATTCAAGGATTTATAAAGCGAACTGGTTATATTCGTTCTGTCCGGGCACGGCAATCGTGTCCGGCGGTTATTGAAAGTCAATCCCATAATCCCTCTCACCATATCCTGAACCGATGAAAAAGCAAGTACTGTTCCTGCTTACCCTGTTGTCTTTCCATGTGATGAAGGCCCAGCCCGTCTATTTCCAAAGCGGTACGGTACATCCTGAACCGAATCTCTCCACGTTCCTGGCCTCCTCCTCCCCGGCAGCCGAGTTCAACGGTTACTACTATCGTTATATTCAGTTCAATGCTCTGCCCGGTAAGGAACAAATGTCGGAGATCAGAAAAAGCGGACTGGTGCTGATGGATTATGTACCGACAAACACCTATTTGACGGCTATTCCTGCCCGTTACAACCGGAATTTGCTTTCACAATTCGGTATCCGCTCCGTCTTTGTCCAGGAGCCTGCCATGAAAGTCAGCCGGAACATCACCGGCGGATTCCAGGAGTGGGCGGTTCTTGAGAAAGGGATGGTCGATCTCAATGTGCAATACAGGCCACATCTTGACCCGGCCAAAGCGCTTCTTGCTGCATCCTCTTTCGGACGCATCCTCGGCCATCAGGAATCGAACCACATGCTGGTCATGCGTGTCAGCGACCAAAGCCTGATGGCGATCGCTTCCGCCCCCTGGGTTAACTTTGTCAACACCATTGCGGCTCCTTCGGAAAAAGAGGACACCAAAGGCCGCAGCCTTCACCGTTCGAATGTGATAAACAGCGATTACGCTTCCGGCCGGCATTATGACGGCAGGGGCGTTACAGTGGCCGTTGCCGACGACGGTTTCGTAGGACCGCACATCGATTTTGAAGGAAGGATCACCAACCTGGCGACCGGGAACGGAAGCACGCATGGTGACATGTGCAGCGGAATTGCCGTGGGAGCAGGAAACCTGGACCCCACCAAACGCGGAATGGCCACAGGATCCGACCTGGTGACCTTCAATATCGGGGGATATCCCCAAGTGGTAAACGCTTTGTCCAACTATGCCACATACGGAATCACCGTGGCATCCACTTCCTATTCACAGGGTTGCAATGAATACACTGCCGATACCCAATTCGGCGACCAGTTGCTTTTCGAAAACCCGTATTTGCAATTCGTTTTTTCGGGCGGAAACAATGGAAGCGGCAACTGCAACTA